>NZ_JAQRFJ010000020.1:0-52339 GCF_028599065.1 Xenorhabdus sp. PR6a
AGGGTTGCCATCGCTATGAATCATTTATTGATGGTGATAATTTTATTACTATAGAAATATGGGAAAATCAGCGTCTTTTAGATATTCATTTAGAACAAGAACATGTCAATAAATATGTGCCTAAAATGAGGGTATGTGTTGTTGATGGTGTATTCGATGTAACATTTATAACTAATGGAACCGTAACACAAACTAAAATTTAAATGTTGTCTATAAAAATCATGGTGATATAAAGAGCTATCATCATTCATCACTTATTAAAAATTAGTCGCTTTCCTGTCCATATAAGCCGGAGTGTTGCTTTTTTTACATTGATAGCTTCCGATGAAATCCACCGTAAATTCCTTTCATTAGGTCAGAACGTATAATGTACTGACCTATATCATATTGCGTTCCTGATGAGCTTTGGTACGTGGCAGAGTGGGCATGAAGAGTCTGGCATTTAGTTTAAGTGAGGAACAGGAGCAGCGCCTTAAGGCGTTTAATGGGATATAACGCAAAAAGTTAAGAGGTTTTACTGATTCGCTTATTGAATTTGATAAACCAATTCATTAAAGTGCTCCTGCCATTGGCAAAATCCAATGGTAAGGTTTCGCAGCCTTGTAAGGATTACCCACTGGTAGTAAGTTCCTCTACCAGTGCGTCTGCTATCACCCTTTCAATGGTGGTTCAGGCGGGGGAGGCTTCGGCCTCGCCGGATGGTAATCCCCGGTACTGCGAACCCTGTCTGAATCGCCACCATCAATGTTTAATTAATGGAAGGGGTAGCAGGAATGAATAACGTTAGAAATGACTGGCATCAAGCCGATATTATTGCGGCATTACGTAAACGTGGTACAACGCTTGCCGCAGTCTCCCGCGAAGCTGGACTAAGTTCTTCTACATTAGCAAATGTGTTATCACGCCCTTGGCCTAAAGGGGAATGGATCGTTGCTAATTATCTCAACATTCACCCATCTGAAATCTGGCCTAGCCGTTATTTTGATATGAACGGTAATCTTATAGAACGCAAAGTTCGCGATAAGTCAGCAAAATAATTATTCTGATACCGAAAAACATCAGGGAAATAGTCACCTCGTCTAATTACTCGCTGTGTTATTGGTTTTGATGAGGTGGCACTATCGGTGATTTTGTTACGGAAAGGTCAGGTGATAACCGTGACGGGGAAATCTTCTTACTGGCAGGGCTATCAGTTGGCTGTTACTACAATCTCTTAATAGTTACAGACGGAATGCGTCGCGACCTCCATAGGTCGGAACGTTTTATGTACTGACCACTTTTATTTATCACAAATTCACTCTTAATTCTTTTCTTTCTTTTATATTGTTCTTATCTTATGTTTTGTTTATAGGTTCGTTCAGTGTTTTATGTGTAAACAATTATATAAACAAGTAGTGAAAACTTAGTTAATAAATAAAATTTAATTATTTAATATCAAGTGGTTATGTCTTAACTGTAAGTGAAGACTATATATATTTACTCAAGGCAGTTTTCATGGCGTATACTGACGCACTATTTTCGTTTTTTGTTTAGTGAATTGATGCGGTATACATGGCTGGAAAAAAACCAACTAACAACAGTATGGCTGAACCAAAAGATCGCCAAGTGGAAGGGCTGAAACTTCCACCACACTCTTTGGAAGCAGAGCAATCCGTGTTAGGCGGTTTGATGCTGGATAATGAACGTTGGGATAATGTCTCCGAGCGGGTGACCAGCAATGATTTCTTCAGCCGTCCACACAGGCGTATTTTCGCTGAAATGCAGCGTTTGCTCGAAACGGGCAAGCCTATTGACCTGATCACATTATCGGAATCCCTTGAACAAAATGGCGAACTCGATAATGTCGGCGGGTTCGCTTATCTGGCCGAATTGTCAAAAAACACCCCAAGTGCGGCGAATATCAACGCTTATGCTGATATTGTCCGTGAACGTGCCGTCGTACGGGATATGATCGCGGTGGCAAATGAAATTGCGGATGCGGGTTATGATCCACAAGGGCGAACCAGCGAAGAACTGCTGGATTTGGCAGAATCACGGGTATTCCAGATTGCAGAAAATCGGGCAAATAAAGATGAAGGCCCGAAAGGGATTGAACAGATCCTGGAAGAAACCGTTGAGCGCATTGAGAAGCTCTATCAACAGCCACATGACGGCGTAACAGGGGTTTCTACCGGCTACCAAGATCTGGATAAGAAGACCGCGGGTTTGCAGAAATCAGATTTAATTATCGTGGCGGCGCGTCCTTCAATGGGTAAAACGACCTTTGCGATGAACCTGTGTGAAAACGCCGCCATGATGCAGGATAAACCTGTTCTGATTTTCAGCCTTGAGATGCCCGGCAATCAGATCATGACGCGTATGCTGGCGTCCCTGTCCCGTGTTGATCAAACACGTATTCGTACTGGTCAGCTTGATGATGAAGATTGGGCGCGCCTTTCTAGCACCATGGGAATTTTGCTGGAAAAACGCAATATGTATATTGATGACTCATCAGGTCTGACACCAACCGAAGTGCGTTCCCGTGCGCGGCGGGTTTTCCGCGAACACGGCGGGCTTAGCTTAATTATGATCGACTACCTGCAATTGATGCGGGTGCCTTCTTTATCTGACAACCGAACACTGGAAATTGCGGAAATCTCCCGCTCACTGAAAGCACTGGCAAAAGAGCTTCAAGTGCCGGTTGTTGCACTCTCCCAGCTTAACCGTAGTTTGGAACAGCGAGCCGATAAGCGTCCGGTTAACTCTGACTTGCGTGAATCAGGCTCTATCGAACAGGATGCCGACTTGATCATGTTTATCTATCGTGACGAGGTTTATCACGATAACAGTGAACTGAAAGGCGTGGCAGAAATCATCATTGGTAAGCAGCGTAACGGTCCTATCGGTACAACAAGGCTGACGTTTAATGGTCAATTTTCACGTTTCGATAATTATGCTGGCCCAAGTTATAGCGACGAATAAACCTAAACATAAAAAAAGGGGATGAAATGAAAGCGGCAACTGCTGTTATCGACCGCCGCGCTCTGCGACACAATTTGCAACAGGTGAGGGCGCAAGCGCCTGACAGTAAACTGATTGCAGTTGTGAAAGCAAACGCTTATGGACATGGTTTATTAGAAACTGCGTACACCATGGAAGAGGCTGATTGTTTCGGCGTCGCTCGCATTGGGGAAGCACTTGCCTTGCGCAGTGGAGGGGTTGTTAAGCCCATCTTGCTGTTAGAAGGTTTTTTTGACGCGGCGGATCTTCCCGTTTTAGTCGTCAATCATATTGAAACCGTGGTGCACAGTATTGAACAGCTTGAAGCGTTGGAACAGGCGGATTTATCCCATCCCATTAAAGTGTGGATGAAACTCGATACCGGCATGCATCGTCTGGGGGTCAGGATCGATGAAGCAGACGCATTTTATCAACGTCTGAGCCGCTGTCGTAACGTTGAGCAACCCGTCAATATCATCAGCCATTTTAGCCGTGCAGATGAGCCTACCGTTGAAACGACTCAGCAACAAATTGAGCGCTTTATGGCATTTATCTCGGATAAGACCGGCGAAAAATCCATCTCTGCATCAGGCGGGATTTTATTATGGCCAGAGGCGCATTTGGATTGGGTGCGTCCCGGCATCATGCTGTACGGGGCATCACCAATGGCAGATAACACGGCTGCTGACTTCAATTTACTCCCTGCCATGACGCTGAAATCCAGCTTAATCGCCGTAAGGCAACACAAAGCAGGTGAAGCCGTGGGATATGGTGGTACATGGCGCAGTGAACGTGACACCTGCCTTGGTGTTGTGGCGATGGGATATGGTGATGGCTATCCCCGCAGTGCGCCGGTCGGAACACCTGTCTTTATCAATGGTCGGGAAGTGCCACTGGTTGGCCGTGTTTCCATGGATATGATTACGGTGGATCTGGGGCCAGCATGTCAGGATAGAGTGGGGGATGAAGTCATCCTTTGGGGTAATCCCCTGCCGGTTGAAAAAATTGCTGAGCACTCAGGGATTAGCGCTTATGAATTGATAACGAAACTGACCTCACGTGTTGCAATGGAATATCTAGACGAATAATCCGGTAAGCTATATTGTCTATTATTACCTCTTTTAATCATTCAATAGCAGGGAGTAAACGTTAATGTTCCAACATGTTGATGCGTATGCGGGTGACCCTATCCTGTCGTTAATGGAAGAATTTAAAAACGATCCTCGCGCAGAAAAAATTAATCTGAGCATCGGGCTGTATTATGATGAGCAGGGAATAACGCCAAAATTGCAGGCTGTTGCCACGGCAGAAGAACAAATGAAAGCCTTGCCACAGTCTGCTTCCCTTTATCTCCCAATGGAAGGCTTGCTTGCCTATCGCTCCGCGGTTCAGGAATTGCTGTTCGGCAAAGATCATCCATTATTAAACCAGCAGCGTATTGCCACGATTCAAACATTGGGCGGTTCAGGTGCATTGAAAGTCGGTGCTGATTTTTTACACCGTTATTTCCCTGATTCTGAAGTCTGGTGCAGCGATCCCACATGGGAAAACCATGCTGCTATTTTTGCCGGAGCAGGCATCAAAGTGGATTATTACCCTTATTTTGATGATAAAACCAAAGGGGTAAAATTTGATGAAATGCTGGCAACATTCAAGCAATTGCCGGCAAAAAGCATTATCTTAATGCACCCTTGCTGTCATAATCCAACCGGCTCAGATCTCACCAATGACCAATGGGATCAGGTGGTTCAGGTTGCCAAAGAGCGAGAACTGATCCCTTTCCTTGATATCGCCTATCAGGGATTTGCCGATGGCATGGAACAAGATGCCTACGCGATCCGCGCAATGGCAAACGCGGGGTTACCTTGTCTGGTCAGCAACTCATTCTCGAAAATTTTCTCGCTGTATGGTGAGCGCGTCGGTGGATTATCCATTATCTGTGAGGATACAAAAGCGGCTGAACATGTCTTGGGGCAATTGAAAGCCGGTGTCCGCCGTATTTACTCCAGCCCGCCAAATTTTGGTGCACAGATTGTTGCCAGAGTCTTGGCTAACCCTGAATTAAAAAACCAATGGCTGGATGAAGTTGAACGGATGCGCTTGCGTATTCTGGAGATGCGGACAGTATTGGTCAATGCCCTACAAAAAGCCCTGCCAGAGAAAAATTTTGACCATTTATTAAGGCAGCGTGGCATGTTCAGTTATACCGGATTCAGTCAGGCACAAGTGACTAGATTGCGTGAAGAATTTGGTGTCTATCTGGTCGGTTCTGGCCGCGTTTGCATGGCTGGCGTGAATCACCATAACGTACAGCGCATTGCCGAGGCATTTACTGCGGTGAGTCAGTAATTTTATTCTCTGTGGGATTTAGAAATCTCCCTGCTCTGGTGGGTAGGGGGAAATCTCGTTAAGCAAGTATAGCCTGTAAGATTGAAAATAAATAATATCTTGCATATGGGAGAAAATGAGTTTTTATCTCATAGATATCTCTGTTATAGCTAAAAATAGAAGATTTTTATTGGTTATTTTTATTTGAAGTTTATTCTTCATATCAATCAATAACGGTTTGCTATATAGTAATCAACTCAATTTTTAACACTCCCCTTTGATTTTAATATCAAACCCAATTGAACGTTAACTTAATCTTTTTTATGAGAAGATTAACTGAATGGAAATAAAGAAAATGTAATACCAACTTTTGAGCTCTTTCATCGGTTATTTAGATGAACTTTAGTCTGTAAAGGCACTATTGCGCTTTTATTAGGATAATTACCAAAAGAGTCAAAGCATTATGGATATGCAATCAAGAAAGTATGGTAGAACGTTCCATTATCCGTTCTCGCCAGGTACAACCAGTGACGATCGTATCAACCATCATTGGTGGCACGATATGAAAAAAATTAAGCAGCTTATTCATACTGAGAAGTTAGACGGTGAGAATAACTGTTTGAATCGCTACGGAGTATTTGCCCGTTCACATGCTGCACCAACACAATCAGCATGGACGCAACAGATTCGTCAGCGTTGGCAATTGCTTAAAGATGATTTAGGCGACATTGAGATCTTTGGTGAAAATCTTTATGCCATTCACTCCATTGAATATCGTCATATTGAAGAATATTTCTTTGTGTTTGCGGTGCGCATTCAAGATTGCTGGCTCAGTTGGGAAGAGGTCAAATTTTATGCCACATTATTTGATTTTCCGACTGTGCCTGAAATCAATATTTCTGAAACACGGAATGAATCTGCATTTATACAAAATATTATTGAAACGGCAAAGCAGGACAGTTGCTTTGCTTCGTGGGATACTCAAACCAATCAACCGAGCTCGATGGAAGGTATCGTTAGCCGAGATGCAGGTGAGTATTTGGTAACTGATTTTCCGCATCATGTTTTTAAATATGTGCGAAAAAATCATGTCAAAACGGATATTCATTGGAAGCGGCATTGGCAAAGGGCTCCGTTATATTTCGAACGTACTTCTGAACCGAATAAATATAATGCGAAAGGAGAAAGAGAATGAATTGGGTATTCAGCCACCATAAATCATGGGATTATTTATCTTCAACTTTCTCTTTTATCGCTGATATGAATGGGGTTAAACAAGATCCCATTCACCATGCTGAAGGTGATGTTGCGATCCATACGCAAATGGTATTGGCTGCATTGAAACAATTACCTGAATATTCATTATTGACTCCGGAAGAACAGGAAATTCTTTGGACGGCAGCATTATTACATGATGTAGAGAAACGTAGCACGACGCGGATAGATTGGGATGGACGCATTATTTCTCCGGGACACGCGCGTAAAGGCGAATTAACGACCAGACAAATTCTGTTTCAGCAACGACCAACACCATTTGCAATACGCGAACAGATCGCCGCACTTGTCCGTTTTCATGGATTACCATTGTGGTTAATGGAAAAGCCCAGTCCACAAAAGGTATTATTGGCAGCATCATTGCGTGTTGATACTTATTTATTGACCTTACTGGCAAAAGCGGATGTATTGGGGCGGACATGTCATGATGCATCGGAATTACTGGAACGCATTGAACTATTTGAACTTTACTGCTGTGAACAGGATTGCTGGCGGAAACCACGGGGATTTTCTTCCTGTGATGCCCGTTTCCATTATTTCTCTACGAATAGTGAACAACCAGATTATCAGCCGTATGATAACTATGGCAGTCAGGTCACTTTGTTGTGTGGATTACCGGGCATGGGCAAAGACCATTTTATTTCACTGTATGGTGAAGGAATGCCTGTGATTAGCCTGGATGCGATTCGTCGTGAGTCATCAAATTAGCCCGGAAGATAAAGAGGCTAATGGTTGGGTTGTACAGCAGGTAAAGCAGCAAGCCAGAGAGAAATTACGTAGCAGGCAAAATTTCATTTGGAATGCCACAAATCTGACAAGCCAGATGCGTCAGCAACTGATCAAATTGTTTGTGAGTTATGATGCCAGAGTTAGGCTTGTTTATATTGAACAAGACTATAAGCGCTGGCGTCAACAAAACAGTAATCGCCAATATGCTGTACCGGATAAGGTGATGGATAGAATGCTTGGTAAGCTGGAGGTTCCGACACTTGAAGAGGCGCATGAAGTCTGTTATTTCATTGATTCGAAGATGTTGAATCGATAGCTGTCGAATATATTTCTGGGGATTTTGGTGAAGAGGATCTCATTGAAAATATTCGGTTGAAACCAGTTAAAAAAACAGAAAGCCGCTTAAGTTATGCCGCTTTCTGTTTGAATAATTTCAATATAACAGGATTACTTCTTTAGTAACTGGTAGAACGTTGGATTATCATCACATTGCCCACTACCACATTCCAATACGGTAGAAACCAGATTGGCTGCAATCAAAAATGCGAACAAGCTCATGGCAATTTTGCCCAATGTTGGTGGAGTGTATCTTGCTGAATCCACATTACCTGCTTTCAGGGGCATGATAGCTGCGATGGCAATAATAGTCAGAATAGAGAGAATGGCAGCCCAAGTATAAAAATGCAGGCCGAAGAAAGTTGAACCATACCCGGTATCTCCCGGCATGATATGGAGGGAAACCTGACGCATGGCAATGAAACCTGTCACAATACAGCCAAGCAGTGAAAGGCTATAATGGGCATTTTTTATGCCGAAATAAATATTAAATAAAAAGCCAAAGCCAATCATGATAATGCCTGCCCGCTGCAATAAACATAATGGGCAGGGAAGTTCAAAACGCGCTAATTGATAATAAAACGCGACGATCAAAATCACACTAATACCGAACAGACCCAGAATATTCAAGGCCATTGCGAGGTTAATATTACGCGGTGCTGACAGTGTATTATTCATTACGGCCTCCGGTTAGAAAGAAAGATTCAAGGCATCAGTTGCATGATATTTAAACCAAAATACCGTGATGATAAATAAAGCAAACCAAAGCGTATACGTCAGCTTTTTCTTGCCAGTAATGACAGCGACGATGATCACTAGCGCAATTAAGAACGGTAAAAACATATACATGTTTAATCTCCATTATAAATTTAAAGCATATGTTATGCCATTATGGCATTAATGCTTCGGCAATGTGAGTATTAATAATATTAGATCAACAATACATTGCTAATTTATCAAAGGTTGTTTCGTTCGAAATGATCGTAAAAGAAAGCATTTCCTGCACGTATGAAGATGAAATTAGATAACAATTAGCTAGAAGATGAATAAAAACTCCCCACGAAGTGGGGAGGATTGTAGGTGATTTAGTCAAGAAATTAATAAATTAAACTCGTTCAAGTATCGGCTTTAAAAAACGAGCCGTGTGAGATTTTTCACATTGAGCCACTTCTTCCGGCGTTCCTGAAACCAGTATTTCACCGCCACCGCTGCCGCCTTCCGGGCCAAGATCGACAATCCAGTCAGCCGTTTTGATCACATCCAGATTGTGCTCAATGACGACAATGGTATTGCCTTGATCACGCAATAGATGCAGAACGGACAGTAATTGCTGGATATCCGCAAAATGCAGGCCGGTTGTTGGCTCATCAAGGATATACAGGGTTTGGCCTGTACCTCGCTTGGATAATTCCCGCGCCAGTTTTACCCGTTGTGCTTCCCCGCCTGAAAGTGTCGTTGCAGATTGCCCCAGACGAATATAAGAGAGACCAACATCGATTAACGTTTGCAGTTTGCGGGAGAGGGCTGGGATCGCATCGAAAAACTCCCTCGCCTCTTCGATGGTCATATTCAGCACTTCATTAATATTTTTACCCTTATATTTGATTTCCAGCGTCTCGCGGTTGTAACGCTTGCCTTTGCATTGATCACAAGGCACATAAACATCGGGCAAAAAGTGCATCTCAACTTTAATGACGCCATCACCCTGACAGGCTTCACAACGCCCACCTTTGACGTTGAAACTGAAACGCCCCGGTGTATAGCCACGGGTACGGGATTCAGGAACGCCGGAGAATAACTCCCTGACAGGAGTGAATACGCCGGTATAAGTGGCAGGGTTTGAGCGAGGCGTTCTGCCGATCGGGCTTTGGTCGATATCGATGACTTTGTCAAAATGCTCAAGGCCTTGGATATCGACATAAGGGGCAGGGTTGATATTGGTTGCTCCGTTTAACTGACGTTGTGCGATAGGGAACAAGGTATCGTTGATCAGCGTTGATTTACCGGAACCGGAAACACCGGTGATACAAGTAAACAGGCCAACCGGCAGTTTTAATGTCACTTTTTTCAGGTTATTGCCTTTTGCCCCAATCAATTTCAGCATTTTGTCTGGATTGGCAGGCACACGCTGCGGTGGAATGGCAATTTTATGTTCGCCACTCAGGTATTTTCCGGTAAGGGATTTGGGACTATCCATGATATCGCTAATCGTGCCTTCGGCAACAATCTCACCGCCATGTACGCCTGCGCCTGGCCCGATATCAATAATATGATCAGCCGCACGGATAGCATCTTCGTCATGTTCGACAACGATCACGGTATTGCCTAAATTGCGCAGATGCAGCAATGTTTCCAGCAAACGCTCATTATCGCGTTGATGCAGACCGATGGAGGGCTCATCCAGCACATACATTACGCCGACAAGACCCGCACCAATCTGGCTCGCCAAACGGATACGCTGGGCTTCCCCGCCGGAAAGGGTTTCTGCTGAACGGGAGAGAGACAGATAATTTAATCCAACATTCACCAAGAATTTCAGGCGATCACGGATCTCTTTGATGATTTTTTCGGCAATTTTGGCGCGTTGTCCGCTCAGTTTCATATTTTGGAAAAATGCCATCGCATGGCCGATACTAAAATCCGAAATTTGCGGCAGCGTGGTATTTTCGATAAAGACAAAACGCGCTTCTTTACGCAACCGGGTGCCGTCGCAGGAGACGCAAGATCGATTACTGATATATTTGGCCAGCTCTTCCCGTACTGCGGTGGATTCCGTCTCTTTATAGCGGCGTTCCATATTATGCAGAACCCCTTCAAACGGGTGATGACGCACAGTCACATCACCACGGTCATTGGTATATTTAAATTCGATGGACTCTTTACCTGAACCGTATAAAACTACTTTCCGAATGGCCGGGCTTAATTGATTAAACGGGGCTTCAATATCGAATTTATAGTGTTCTGCCAGTGATCTCAGCATCTGGAAATAGTAGAAATTACGCCGATCCCAACCGCGGATCGCCCCTCCGGCAAGGGAGATACCTTCATTTTGGATAACCCGATCAGGATCAAAAAATTGCTGAACCCCCAGACCATCACAAGTTGGGCAAGCGCCTGCGGGGTTGTTGAAGGAAAACAGGCGCGGCTCCAGCTCACTCATACTGTAGCCACATATCGAGCAGGCAAAATTGGCGGAGAAAACCAACTCTTCGGCCTGTGTATCATCCATATTGGCAATGACGGCAGTACCACCGGAGAGCTCCAATGCAGTTTCGAAGGATTCCGCCAATCGTTGGGCGAGGTCAGCCCGTACTTTAAAACGGTCGATAACGACTTCGATGGTGTGTTTTTTCTGTAATTCGAGTTTTGGGGGATCGGAAAGGTCACACACTTCACCATCAATACGGGCGCGGATATAGCCCTGTGTCGCGAGATTATCCAGCAGCCTGGTATGCTCGCCCTTGCGTTCTTTGACGACAGGAGCCAGCAGCATCAGGCGCTGGCCTTCTGGCAGTGCAAGGACATTATCCACCATCTGACTGACAGTTTGTGCCGCCAGCGTGATATGGTGTTCGGGGCAGCGCGGTTCGCCTACCCGCGCAAATAGCAGACGCAGATAATCGTGAATTTCAGTTATCGTTCCGACCGTAGAGCGAGGGTTGTGGGAAGTGGACTTTTGCTCAATGGAAATCGCCGGGGATAGCCCCTCAATATGATCGACATCCGGTTTTTCCATTAGTGACAAAAACTGGCGGGCATAGGCAGAGAGTGATTCAACATAGCGACGTTGCCCTTCCGCATACAGGGTGTCGAAAGCCAAAGATGATTTACCAGAACCGGATAGCCCCGTAATAACGATCAGCTTGTCACGGGGAATAACTAAATTGATATTCTTGAGATTATGGGTGCGGGCGCCCCGAACTTCGATGTTATCCATGTACCACTTCCCAGATTATTAATAGAGCAAAACGCGTAAACGTATTATTATTGCACAAACGTGGCTGAATGGATATACAGTATTTGATGGCAAATCATGCTGTAACCATAGCAATGTAAAGTACGATGCACTTCGCAAAGTATAATATAACGGGTCTCTGTTTAAAGTTACTCCTCGCATGCTAAACTACTTTGCTTATAATTAGAGACATCCGTTTTTAGCAAAATTCATTTCATCAGGAGTATTCCCAATGGCCAGCAGAGGCGTAAACAAAGTTATTTTAGTGGGTAATTTGGGGCAGGACCCGGAAGTTCGCTATATGCCGAATGGCGGTGCAGTTGCCAACATTACTCTGGCAACGTCTGAGAGCTGGCGCGATAAGCAAACCGGTGAGATGAGAGAGAAAACTGAATGGCATCGTGTCGTGATTTTCGGCAAATTGGCAGAAGTCGCCGGTGAATACCTGCGCAAGGGTTCTCAGGTGTATATTGAAGGGGCTTTGCAGACTCGCAAATGGCAGGATCAGAACGGCCAGGATCGTTACACTACGGAGGTTGTCGTCAATCCTATCGGCGGCACTATGCAGATGTTGGGTAGTCGCGGTGGTGCGAGCCAAGACGCACCAGCACAAGGCGGTTGGGGACAACCACAGCAGCCACAAGCTTCTCAGCAATTCAGCGGCGGCGGTGCACCATCTCGTCCGGCTCCCTCTCCAGCGCCACAGAGCAATGAGCCACCAATGGATTTCGATGATGATATTCCGTTCTAAGTGCGCCGTTTTTCTTTGTAAATCAAGTGATTACCTCAATGCATTGGGATAATCATAGGCTGTTGGAGTGCCTATTGCAAGCCTGACTTATCCTTATCCAGTAATGGGGTTGAACCTCGAAAGAGGGAGGGGAGTGTAGCATGTCAGGAAAAGGCTGGTTGCGGGGAAATAACCTACTTTGCGCCAGTCATTGCAAGTCCCATATGGTTAAGCCTGATTGGTTGAATCATAGTTCATAGTGGGTTTCGGGGGTGAGTTTTTCCTCAGAGAAGTCATCTTTCAGATGGCGACTCATCGTGGTTTCGTGAATACGCAAGGCTTGGGCAATCATCTGAGCAGTCCAGCCCCCAGAAGCTAAAAGGACAGCTTTGGTGCGATCACGCACCCGTCCGTCACGAGTCGTATCACGCATCTTCAATGACGATGCGTGTATATAAATTATATAAGGGTTTCCATTGTTCTACTCAATCACCTAGGCGTCGTCGCGGATGCTGCGGACCAAAGCGATTGTACTAAAGGTTGCGAGGGCGATGATCAAGACGGCTGTTGTCAATCCCACTGCGCTCGCCAGAAAGCCGATTAATGCGGGACCAACAAGGACACCAACATAGCCAAGAGTCGCAACCGCCGCGATGGCAGTACTTGTTGGCATGGTACGATTGCTACCCGCCAAGCGAAAGAGAATGGGAACCACGTTTGAGGCACCCGCGCCAACCAGTGCGAGTCCGGCGAACGCAGTGATTGAAGAGCGGAATCCAACCACGATCGCTAAGCCTATTGCAGCAGTCAGCAACCCACTGCGCAGGATCGCCAATTGACCGAATTTTTTTACCATTCTATCTCCCAATAGACGTCCAACGACCATTAGACACGCAAACGTCATGTAGCCTGCACCCGCTAAGGAAACGGGAACATGCTGAGTTTTTGTCAATATGACGGCGCTCCAGTCGAGCATCATACCTTCTACGAGATAGATCATACAGGCAATAAAACCGAGTAGGACGATGGAGCCGTGCGGGACGGCGAAAGCTGGACCACTTTCACCACCATGCGACAGAAAGCGATGGGCGAATCCCAGCAAGACAACGGCAATAACTGCATCCGCAGCGAGACTCGCCTGGATAGGTGTGATCTGTAGCGACAGTAGCAGCGTCATGCCTCCTGATCCTAAGATGCCACCAACGCTAAAGAGGGCCAAAATTCCAGACATAACTGGACGTGCACAGGCGCGCTCGACCAAAGAAGCTTGAACATTCATGGCAACGCCATTGGCTCCGATCGCACTCCCAAACGCAAATAGGGCGAACGCTAGCTCCACTCTTCCGGTGCAAACAGACAGCAAGGGCAAGCTAAGGCAAAAAATTACGTCGGCGGCGCAGAGTACAACACGGCAGCCGACTCGACTGGTCAATGGACCCGCCAGAGGCATACTGATCAACGAGCCGATGCCAATGCATAGAAGGAACACTCCGAGTTCTCCAGACGTAAGGTGCAAACGCGACTGGACATAAGGTACTAGAGGGGCCCATGCTGACAGGCCAAAGCCACCAAGGAAGAAAGCAGCCCGCGCGGCATTCAGTGAGCGCGCGTCCGAAGTAGTTGAACATTGCTCTGGAACAGCTACGTTCATTGTCAAACACTCCTTTTGCAGTTGGCTATCTATGAACTAAATGAATTCCGCCGAGGGGCAATGCCTATCTCGTCGAAAAGCTTCTGGGACGAGCGAAGAAACTACCTTGATTCGCGGATGGCAAAAAAATCCCTATCCGAATTGAAGATTCATGACAGAGAAAAATACGTAACCTAACCATTTATCACAAACTCTATGCCGAGCCCTGTTTCATAAAATGAATCCTGTTGCATAAAAGATAAAAAATTAAGTTTTATTGTATTGACTGCATTATATGACACGGCGTAATCTTGCTCAACAGGCTGATTTAGCTCTACTATTAAAAATAGTAACTCAATGAACTGATTTAGTTTGTGAATTAAAAATCGTAATTTTGCAGTTGAGTTAACCGAAAAACGGATGTCTTCGTAGTTTACAAATAATATGTCTGGAAATGGATCTCATCCGTATTCGGAATCCGTCCGATACTTTGGTTTTATCGTGACATTTTGGAAACAAGAAAAACAATCTGCCACATAAGGATGACTATGCGAAATTTTATAACAAATGAGGAATATCTCGATGTATTCACTCTGGGTGAACCGCTTGCATGTGTTATGCATGCTTATCGGCGATTACCAGAAACACTAGCAGTTGGTACTATCACTATTTTCGGAGCAGGTCCGATCGGTGCGTTGCACGCGCTATATGCACGAACTCTTTACCCATTTTCTCTCGTGCAGATTGTCGAACCAGATGAGCGCCGCCAAGCGCTAATCAGTAGTAAATTGCCTTTCATTTCCGTTCACGCAACTCCGGACGGAATCCGTCAATCTAACCTGACTATAGTGGCGACCAGCGCTCCTGAGGCGCAGACTGATGCTATTAAGACAGCTGCTGATGCAGCTATCGTTATTCTTTTCTCTGGTATCAACTACAAAACGAAAGACGAATTACCGCATTACGAAGAGGAAGATCTTGAGGCTATTCACCGACGGGAGGAAGTCCGAGTCGTATCAAGAAATATCCGGCTTATCGGATCATCCGGCTATCATCCAAGAGAAATCGACTCCTCAATCGCGCATCTGCGAGCAAATCCCGATTACTACAGCATCGTGCAAACAGGAATCGTGGACGGGTTGGATGGTCGGTTGATCAACAACCTTACGACAATTGAGCCAGCTATCGTCAAACTACTCTCGGATGGCGATTTTGGTCAGAACTATCTCAAAGTATTGTTCCGGCATGACCACAATCCCGTGATTGAGTCCCGTGTTGTATTCGAAGGAGGCGAAGTTAAACTTCAAAACTTTACGCCTGAACAGCCTGGGCCTAACCAGGTCAGGGTGCGTGTTTTACGCTCCAGTATTTGTCAAACTGACCGACGGGTATTGCGTGGGTTAAAGAGCAACAGCCTTCGTGATGGGCTTATTTTTGGTCACGAAGGTGTCGGGGTTGTGCTGTCCGTAGGTCAAGGTGTTAGTGAACAACTGGTGGGAAGTGTATGTTCTATCCTGCCACATTATTTCGCGGGGGAAGACCCGCAGGTAAATATGGGAATGGGATATTTGTCAGCTTCCATGCAGCATCTGGGCATTCATGTCAACGGATGTTTCACAACATCGGCAATATTTCCCGTCAGTTGTATACGACAACACATCGACCCCGATTTTCTGTCTGGTATGGACATGGTTGGACTCAATAATGGGAGGTCTGCTCATCACGTGAGATGAAGCTAATCTTTTACGTGATTGCGAGTCTATTTTAGTTGATAGGAGGAAATTGATGAACAATCTTAGCGAGAAGGCTATTGAGGTCGATGCGATATTATTCGATATGGACGGCACTCTAATAGATTCCAGCGGTGCGTGCGCACGAATCTGGACTCGTTGGGCGCAGCATTATGGTCTGGAACCTCAGTCAGTCATCGACCAGTCGCATGGACGTAGACCAGAAGACACCGCGCGCAGCATCTTAGGAGACGATGCCGATATCAAGGCCGCAGTAGATCTTTTCACTGCTGAGGAGGCGAAAGAAAGTCATGTCACGACGATTCTTGGAGCGAAAGAACTGATTACCACGATTCCAGAAAGCAAGTGGGCAATAGTGACGTCCTCAACCGAGGATATAGCAAAAACAAGGCTCGCTTACTGCGGGATTCCCGAACCCAAGGCATTGGTAACAGCCGAAAAGGTTCAAGCTGGTAAGCCAGATCCTGAGGGATATCTGCAAGCGGCTGAAAAGCTTGGTGTTGATATTCGCCGCTGTCTGGTGGTCGAGGACGCACCGGGAGGAATAGAAGCTGGACACCGTTCGGGAGCGTTCGTCATCGCTGTGGCGACGACGTACAAGCCATCGAAGTTTCCTAGCGAGGTTATCGTGTCCGATCTCAGGGACATTATAGTTACTAATGTTGGCAAGGAAGGGCAAATGCAATTGGCGGTTAAACCAGTCAATAACCGATAACTGTCATGTCTGAGCTAGTACATATAAAGGCCGTCGGACGCTGTAAACACTCGCTCGACGGCTTCGTTTATCAATAGATGTAGTGACCTGCAATTAACGGCAGTTTTCACCCCACATTGCGTGATTCTATCCAAGGGATTTTATTATTTATTTTTATCTCAAAGAGGATCAATTTTGTCTGTCTCTTCATTCAATGCCTTATAAATAGGGTCAGCAATTCTGTCACTTTTAAGAATAGTGGTTGCGGCAGCTATTAAACCAAGTCCATAAACTTGCAGTAAATGTGCAGCAAGATTAGGTGTTTCAAACCCACGTGCTACGTTTTGCGAACGAGTTACAGCAAATTCCTTTAATTGACGAACAAGGCTATCTATTAAACTATCATTCATTCTCGTAATCCTTTTCAACAAAGAGATGGTAACTAAACTATACACAATTAACTTGAAGATGCAGGATCTAAAGTCTGGAAATTATCCGTCAGACGAGTCGTCAGTTCCTATACTTTTTCTGACAATGTGACATGAAAAAAGTGATGAGGTGTTTCACGGAGTGTTTTTGTATCCGGGAAATAGATATTGTTTCGTACCTGCTCATTCGTGTACTTCCATAATCGCTCAATCGGGTGGAGGTTAGGGCTGTAAGGCGGCAGGTATCCGAGAGCAAGAAAAGTCAGATTTAATGCAAGATAAATTAAGTACACGAGAGTATGAAGCCCCCTTCAAGGGGTAGCCAAAGAGGCAAAGACATTTAGCTTGAACGAAGAGAAAGCGGGGTCATTTAGGCGTGGTCGGTCACATTCTCTTATAGGGTAGAGCAAACCACCCGCATAGCGGGTGGTGATGATTTTAATTTTTACATTCACAATCATTGTTAGGCTGTATGTAATTCACCCAATCACTTTACCCAGCACCTGGCGAATATAGGAACCAGCACCCAATAACCCCGGCTTATCATGAGTGATCAGATACACCGGAATATCCTGCAAATAACGTGCAAATCGGCCTTTGCTTTCAAATCCCTGCCGGAATCCCGATTTTTGGAAGAAATCAAAGAAACGAGGAACGATACCACCCGCAATGTAAACGCCGCCAAATGCGCCAATATTCAGTGCCAAATTCCCGCCAAAGCGCCCTAACGCAGTACAGAAGAGTTCCAATGCCTGTTTGCAGGTCGGGCAATTTCCATTCAGTGCGCGGTCAGAAATATCACGGGGGGGAAGATCTTCGGCGGATTGGCCGTTCAGTTTCATCAGGGAACGATAAATGTTCACTAATCCGGGGCCGGAAAGGACACGCTCGGCGGAGACATGGCCAAATTCTTCCCGCAGTACGCTTAGCATGTGATCTTCTTCCACACTGTCCGGCGCAAAATCCACATGCCCCCCTTCACCGGGCAAGCTCATCCATTGGCTTCCTGTGTGAATAAGATGTGCGACGCCCAATCCCGTCCCTGCACCATAAACCGCGATAGGGCGCTTGGCATGTGGCTGTTTTCCGCCAATCTGAATCACATCCTCTGCCCCCAGAACCGGAATGGCGAGGGAAACGGCAGTAAAATCGTTAATCACCTCAAAACGTTCCCATCCCAGCGAGGCTTTCATTTGGCTAACAGAAAAACGCCAACTGTGGTTGGTCATGCTGATAACATCATCTGTCACCGGACAGGCAATGGCAATGCAGCCATAATTGACTTCACAGTTTTGCTGTTTCAGGTATTGGCGGATCACAATTTCAAGCGAGGCATAATACGCACAGGGGTAGAATTCGACTGCGCTCAGTTGCCCAGTATCCACATCACATAATGCCAGCCGTGCATTTGTCCCACCGATATCGCCTACCAGGGCATACGTTGTCATGGTTTATCTCCTTTAATTCTTAGAAATCTATCCTAATGAACCAGTCAAAAGTCGAATTGAGGAGATTCTACACAAGGTCAGGGCGAAAGGCCGCATAAAAATGTCACGCTAACGGCCCGTTTCAGTGAGGCCAAGGCCACGCCGGCCGATGGCGGTTAAGTCGATGGCAGTAAAACGATCTTTCCAGCTCTTTTCATAATCTTCACGGGAAAAATCAGCCGGAGAGATGCCGTTCTCAAGCGATTTTGCCGCTTTATGCGCATAAGCCAGATTTCTGTCGCACAGAGGGGCCGCGGGAATATACATCACATTCCCCCAGCCTTGCTGATTTTCCACAGACGCGACGGCGTGGATAAGATCGCAGTGCCACCAGACAGAATCCCCCGCCTGTAAAGCGGGAATGCTGCATAGCCCGTCAATGAGGTGAGGATGCCATTTCGCCACAGCCGGCAGCGCCTTGCCGGGCGCAACCCCGCAGAGTTCATCTTCAGGCACATCCTTTAGCAAAGGACGTATTAGCAGATAGGCCATCGCTTCCGGCACGGGAACAACATGCAATAGTCCCTGATTGAGCGCCATATCCGACAGTGCCGTCCAACCCTGAAAGGTACGAAAAACCGAGCATCGGGTGACGTTATCCCGTTCATATTCGTTTATCTCCGGACGATACGCGGCATCCCAAGGATCGTATTGGGCAAATTGGTGATTGAAAATATGCCTGAACACTTGTTGATAAGCCGGGTGCAGCCAACGCTCCAGGGCACCGGAGTCGGTATGGGCACCAAGCCCTTTGGAGATTGTGCCCGGCGGCCGGCGGCGAATGCGGTCGGGGTAAATCATGTTGACGTCAGGATCAAACCAACGCACGCCATCAGATTCAAATTTCCACAGGCGATTGAGAAAAGATTGCACCTGCGCAATTTCTTCACTCTGCCGGGCCTGCATCTGGGCCTGAGACCAGTAAATAGGGTAAATTTCCGGGCGGGAGGCTTCAAGGCTGCCAAAATAGTTATCACCCTTGCCTTGATAAACGCCATCAAAATTATTGAGTTCAAGGTAATCGAGCAGGGATTTATCCCATGCCAATGCGGTATCACGGGGAAAATTCTGCCTGACGATGACACATCCCCGTTGTTTAATTTTCTGGCGAAGTTCGGCGGAGATGCAGTTTTCAGCCACATCGCGCCAGTGGATTTCAGGCCAGGCGCTGCCTGTCTTCTTCTCATCTTCTCTGGCAGTCGCGAGTTCTTGTTCTATTTTGTGACAAATCTGCGCGAACAAGCCTTCAACATCACCAATTTGCTTGCGCATAGCGTGTTTCATTTGACGGATGTTCTGGCGGTAATCATCTGGAAAGGTGGCAGAAGTAAAAGAGGTATTCATAGCAGATCCTATTTGTTCACCATGACTTACGCATTATGTTCTGGCGGAGGAATTACATCATATCTTGAGTGTTATAGGTGATGAGGCCCATTTCATCTGCCAGCAAATCCACGGCTTTGATAACTGGGTTAGATGACCAGAGCGATTGTGATTCAATCGAGACGGTCAGTTCGTTTTTTTTCAGCCGATCACCGAATAGCATTATCGCTTTATCACCATGTTGTTTTGAGGCCCACGTAATCGCTTGGGCAGAGGGGTTATCTTGATAGATCTGGCTCGCCAGTGCTTGTGTGTCGGGATAGCTTTTGGCATCGGAAAGCAGAACATCCTTTGGATCGTAACCCCACTTGCGTAATATTCGCATATTGATATCCACCGTGATGAGATCAATGTTAGGGATCAGTTGGCTGTAGACAAGTCTATCCAATTTACTCAGATCGAAAGGCAGAAGATTGCTTTTTGTCGGCACGTCGTGATAAATGGTTTCCATCACAGCGACGGCAATGCTCTCACCCCCATAGATAGTGGGAATGGGGATACCTTGCGCATTTTTGCAGGGGCTGAATCTGGCGTTGCCTTTTCCCGGATTAAACTCGGTACTTTTGTAGGTTTGATGATGAATGCGCTCAATCGTATTTCGGGCTTGCCAGACCCCCGTTTTGACCGATTTTCCATTGGGTGAATTAACCATGCAATGGTCCTTCTGCTTCTTGTCTGGCGGCATTTAATACCTCATCTGGGTGGCTTAACAAAGCGTCTTTCGGTTTTTCTTTGCCTAACCATGAGTTAGGAGTATTAAACCAAATTGCCATGCCCCAAGAGGTTTTTTTTCCCTCAAAAATTTCAATAATCTCTTTGAGAATGGGGAGCGGTAACCCTCCTTCATCTAACGCATATTGCGGGTATAAATCCTTTCCCTTGACCGAAACCGCGAAGATTTTTTTCGCTTGTTTCCAACGATTGGGAGTCGCACTGGGATTTAGCAACGAAAAACCCGCCCCCTGGCTGAGTTCATACGCCGGAAGCCAGTTTGATTCCGCGAGGATTGAATTTTTCAGCGCTTCAATCCGATCTTTTCGGTTGGATGTTCTCCAGGAGTCTTTTGGCGTTTCTTCACGCAAGTTATCTGAATGCACATAACGTTCTGGATTGATTATCTTGGGCGAAGCATTGCGTTTTATGGAGGTCGCTACATTGAGCGCACTTAACAGGGCAATGCGCAGATCCCTGACATCAAGGTTTCCGGCTCTCTCTTCCGGTAATTCAACCAGCAAGAAACGATCGGCTTCATGAGGGGGAATTTCTGTGACGTGAATATGCTCAATATGTTCTTGTTGATGCGAAAGAACATCAAGAAGGGAAATGTAACCTAAGCTGAGTGTTTTTTCTTTTGCCCTGCTTTTTCTTGCTACTTTGCTATTCACTTTTGTGCCCCTTATCCGTATTTGCCTGGGTAATGGATATCGTTGATATGGGTTATATCAACAATATCGCAAGGTCGCACAAAATATAGACAATTGCAATGCTTTCTACAGCAAAACATGCTTGCTGATAACGATCAGGCGGTGGCGGTGAACTTCGGGATCATATCCCCAGCAGAATGTTTCCCATTTTTCAATGAGTTCATCCATTGATGAGACTTGGGTTAACGGACGATTCATTTCTGTTCCATCAGAGACATAGACGTGATATCCCGTTGCGATAGACCATGAAATCATGACCTGCCAAAAACGTTTACCATCGCCTGTTTGTTCTTCATCAGTGACAATAATGTTGTAGTTTTCTAATAGGTATTTGAAAAATTGCCTTGGAAAACCGCTTATCGCGTCTTGGTGTTCCGCAGAAAAAGTACGCCATACCATGATTTGGGTGCATGTTTCTTTATCAATGATAATGTCTTTACGGAACGTAATCATCACAGCATAAACCGTTTCCGGTTTATCACCGGTTGTTATCATACGAAATTGATTTTGTTTGAGTGATTTCACAAAACGGTATCCATAAGGGGCGATGAATCCCGAAAAAGTGAAATCTTGTACGCCATTTTCCAGAAAAGTTTTCGTATGTTCTCGGTTTTTCTCTGAAATACGTAATTTGCGATTGAATTCCGCATCTTGGATCAAATAAGGCATTGTTTGATCTCCGGCGCTATTTTGATCCTCGGTGTTGCTATAACTCGACATGCTTTGCCCCCAATCACTGAAATTACCAGAAAGTTGTGCCAAAACGGTTTAAGACTCATTATACCTACCCTCGTAATTATTGAGCAAATATTCATCAATGTTAACAAATTGCCCGGTAAACATACAGGTGAAATGTGATTATCGCTTGATTCTTATCCCTGATTCACCGGATAATCATCCGCTTTAAATTTTCTCGCCGTTTCTTTATCCGAAAAGCCAAACGATTGCGCAAACGTATGGCTGAGCCAATGAGTGCAGAAGCAAAGAAATAGGGCGAGAGATTTTCAATGCGAAATATTCAACTACAAGCAGGGGAAAAACATGTCTGGCAGGCAGGCACCAACGCAATGCAAACTCGATAAGTATTTTAAGATTACTGAACGCGGATCGACGGTACGTCAGGAAATTCTCGCAGGATTAACGACATTTTTGGCGATGGTCTATTCCGTGATTGTGGTGCCGGGGATGCTTGGGCAGGCGGGATTTCCTCATACAGCCGTGTTTATTTCTGTTTGTCTGGTGACTGGTATCGGTTCGTTATTGATGGGCTTGTGGGTGAATTTGCCCATGGCGATTGGCTGTGCGATCTCATTGACAGCATTTACTGCATTCAGTTTGGTACTAGGTCAACAGATCAGCATTCCGGTAGCACTCGGGGCGGTTTTCCTGATGGGGTGTTTGTTTACGGTCATTTCCGTGACCGGTGTGCGGGCATGGATCTTGCGCAATATGCCAATGGGCATTGCTCATGGAACGGGTATTGGCATTGGGTTGTTTTTATTGCTGATTGCCGCCAATGGCGTTGGTCTGGTGGTTAAAAATCAACATGCCGGCTTGCCGGTGGCCTTTGGTTCGTTGACTTCATTTCCCGTGGCGATGACGCTATTGGGGCTGGCAGGGATTATCGGTCTGGAACGCAAAAAGGTGCCAGGCGGTATTTTGCTGATGATTATCGCGATTTCTATTATCGGTTTGATTTTTGATCCGGCCGTTAAATATCAAGGTTTGTTTAAATTTCCTACATTGGGAGAAGATGGCCTGTCCCTGATGTTCAGTATGGATATTATGGGCGCTTTGCAGCCTATTGTATTACCCAGTGTTCTGGCGCTGGTCATGACAGCCGTATTTGATGCGACGGGAACCATTCGGGCTGTCGCGGGGCAAGCGAATTTATTGGATCAGCGAGGCCAGATTATCAATGGCGGCAAGGCACTGACAGCAGATTCTATCAGTAGTATTTTTGCCGGAGCCATCGGCTCTTCCCCTGCTGCGGTTTATATTGAATCCGCCGCCGGCACCGCGGCTGGTGGTAAAACGGGTTTAACCGCTTCCGTTGTCGGTATTTTATTCCTGCTGATTTTATTCTTGTCTCCGCTGTCGTATCTGGTGCCCGTCTATGCAACGGCTCCCGCTTTAATGTACGTCGGGTTACTGATGCTGGGTAATGTGCGAAAGCTGAATTTTGATGATTTTGTTGATGCAATGTCAGGTTTACTGTGTGCGGTATTTATCGTGCTGACCTGTAACATTGTGACAGGCATTATGCTGGGTTTTAGTACGTTGGTTGCTGGGCGTCTTTTTTCCGGTGAGTGGCGTAAACTCAATATTGGTACAGTTATTCTTACCATTGTATTGGTTGTATTTTACGCCGGAAATTGGGCTATCTAATTAAAAGTGTATGCGCAAACCCCAATCGTTTGCGCATTCCTTCTCTCTGTATCCTTTCAGGCTATCGTCAGAAATAGCCTAAAATGTGTTAATTTTTCAACACAGCCTTGCCGATAAGTATAAAATGGATAAATGAATCAGGACTTATTGATTCATAATGTGATTGCTTTTTGATTTTCTTTAATAACAGTAATATTTATGGTTATTAGCGCTGTTATTAACTGTAAAAAACAGTCACAATCTCTTCACTGACGGATTTTTGGCAATTTGTAAGGGTAACATGGAAATATTCTTTACTATCTTGATCTTGATATTGGTTGTATCAGTTTCTGGTGTGCTTACTAAAATGATTCCGTTCCGTGTCCCCTTGCCGATAGTGCAAATAGCAATGGGAGCGTTGCTGGCCTGGCCTCATTTTGGTCTACACGTGACTTTCGATCCTGAACTCTTCCTCGTTTTACTTATCCCTCCTCTATTATTTGTTGATGGTTGGAAAACGCCGACCAGAGAGTTTTTCCAGCATGGGCGAGAAATCGTTATCCTGGTTTTAGTGTTGGTATTGGTCACGGTGGTTGGCATTGGCTATCTGATTTATTGGCTCTTGCCGGGTATTCCGCTGATTGCGGCTTTTGCCTTGGCGGCAGTCTTATCGCCAACAGATGCGGTGGCATTGTCATCAATTGTCGGCAAAGGGCGTATTCCCAAAAATATGATGAGTGTGCTGGAAGGGGAGGCATTGATGAATGATGCTTCCGGTCTGGTGGCACTGAAATTCGCCGTGGCGATTGCGATGGGCACGATGGTGTTTACCGTCACTGGCGCAACGGTGGAATTTATCAAGGTTGCAATTGGTGGTTTATTATCGGGTATTGCCATCACCTGGTTGTACAGTAAATCACTGCGGCTGATGAGTCGCTGGAGTGGAGATGACCCCGCCACGCAAATCATGTTTATGATGTTGCTGCCATTCGCTTCTTACATGATTGCTGAACATATTGGTGTGTCAGGGATCTTGGCCGCAGTTGCGGCGGGTATGACGATCAGTAAGGCCGGCGTGATCCGCAACGCACCATTGGATATGCGTCTACGTGCCGATAATGTCTGGGGGATGCTGGCCTTTGTCTTCAATGGCCTGGTGTTCATCATGCTGGGGTTGCAATTGCCGGATATCTGGGAAACTTCGGTGGCGCAGGCTGAACTGGATCCCAATGTTGAAACCTGGATGTTATTTGCTGCCGTTGGGATCATTTACGCTGCCTTGGTATTGCTGCGATTTAGCTGGTTATGGCTGATGAAAAATACCAGCAAGATGCTGATAAAGCAAAAACCCCTCCAGTTTGCCACTTATACCACCCGTGAATTGTGTCTGGCTTCGGTGGCGGGTGTGCGTGGGGCCATTACGCTGGCGGGTGCGTTGTCTGTGCCATTGTTCCTGCCGGATGGTGATCCATTCCCGGCACGTTATCAGTTGATTTTTATTGCCGCGGGCGTAATTCTGTTCTCCCTCTTTGTGGGGGTTGTCGCATTACCTTTGCTGCTGCGTGGCATAAAAGTCGGCGATAAGCAGGCCGATCTCAATGAAATCAGAATGGCAAAAGCAGCCATGGCTGAAGTTGCGATTGTCAGTATGAATAAAATGGAAGAACGTCTGTCGGCCAATACGGAAGAAAAGCTGGATGCAGAAGTCATTAGTGAAGTGGCGTCCAGGGTCACTGGTTATCTGCGGCGTCGTACTGCGGGAACGGATGAAATTGAGCATAACTTGCTGGTTGAAGATCTGGAGCGCCGCTTCCGTTTGACGGCATTAAGGGCTGAACGAGGAGAATTATATCACCTGCGTGCAACCCGTAAGATTAGTAATGAAACACTACAAACCTTGCTGCATGATCTTGATTTGCTGGAAGCGCTTTTAGTGGAAAAAGATCAATAAAAAGCAATAAAAAGGTAAAAGACCAATAAATTATGTGGCTGTTAACCATCACGACATTTTTGTGGGCCGCTTCATTCAGCCTGATCGGCGCTTATCTCGCGGGTCAGGTTGATAGCTGGTTTTCTGTTCTTGCCAGAGTTGTTCTGGCAGCAATGGTATTTTTACCATTTTTGCGTTGGCGCGGGTTATCACTGAAAGTCATTTCACTGTATATGGCCGTCGGTGCCTGTCAGTTGGGTGTGATGTATCTGTTTGTATTTCATGCCTATCACTATCTGACGGTGGCAGAATTTTTACTGTTTACCATCATGACGCCGCTCTATGTCACATTAATGTATGATCTGATGGGGCGTCAGCGATTGCGCTGGGGTTATGCCTTGAGTTCTTTATTGGCTGTGGCTGGCGCAGCGATTATTCGCTATGACCGATTAAGCGAATCTTTCTGGATTGGCTTGATGTTAGTGCAATTAGCCAATATTTTCTTTGCGATGGGTCAGGTCGGTTATAAGCGCTTGATGGAGATCCATCCAATCCCGCAGCGGGTGGCATTTTCATGGTTTTATCTGGGCGCGTGTGTTGTCGCCACGATGGGCTGGTTGATATTTGGTGATCCGCAAAAATTGCCCACCACTCAGCTACAGTGGGGCGTCTTGCTTTGGCTGGGGGTTGGGGCATCGGGCATTGGCTACTTTATGTGGAACTATGGGGCAACTCAAGTGGATGCCGGAACACTGGCGATTATGAATAATATGCTGGTTCCGGCGGGGTTGTTGGTCAATTTTGCAATCTGGCAGCAGCACCCTGACTGGCTGAGTTTTACCATTGGAGGCAGCCTGATTGTTGCGTCACTTTGGGTGCACCACCGCTGGATACTGAAACCCGTTTCACCAGCGGCAAATTGTCCACAGCGTGCTGACGCGCAGAACGAATAAAGGTATCAATCGCGGGTTGGCGCTGCTCTCCTTCTCGGCAGGCAGCGTACAATCTGCTCCATAATCCTTCTCCTAACGTTTGGGTGACAACCAATCCTTGCCTTTCGAAGGTTTCCACCGCCCAGTGCGGTAACGCGGCGATGCCCAAACGGGCGGCAACCATCTGAATCAACAGTAACGTATTGTCGACGGTTTTTAAGGTCGGCGTCACATCCGCCGGCTGGAGAAAACGTCGCCAGATATCAAGCCGTTGGCGCTGGACGGGGTAAATCAACAATGTTTCAGCCGCGAGATCTTGTGGGTGAATATCGCGTTTATTGGCCAGTGGATGATCCGGTGCAATCACCAGTTTCACTTCATAATCAAACAGCGGCGTATAGTGCAGATGACTGTCTGCAATAATGTCAGAGGTCAGAACAATATCCAGCTCGCGTTTTTGCAGTGCAGGTTGAGGATCAAACGTCACCCCCGATTTGAAATCCACATTCACCTGCGGCCAACTGTCACGAAAACGCTTGAGTGCCGGGGTCAGCCATTGAATACAGCTATGGCACTCAATGGCAATGCGTAAGTTGGTCTCTTCCGGTTCATGACATTGACGTAAGGAAGCTGTAACCAGCGGTAAGACTTGATCTGCTAACTTTAGTAATACTTCTCCTTGAGGTGTTAGCTTCAAGGGTTGGCTTTTGCGAATGAACAACTTAAATCCCAGCCGATGTTCTAATTCACTGAATTGATGGGAAAGGGCAGATTGTGTCTGATGCAAAGAATTTGCCGCCGCCGCGAGGGAGCCACAATGGTTCAATGCTTGCAGTGTTTTTAAGTGTTTTAGTTCGATCATGAAAAACCTTCAAGTTGATAATGAATAAATTGCGCTTGTGGTTTATACACTACCTGTTGATTATAGAAGTGTAAACATCTAGACGGCTAAAATTTTAGGGGTGACGACATGACAGTTTTGAATCATACATTGGGTTTTCCACGTATAGGCTTGAAAAGAGAGCTAAAAAAGGCACAAGAAAGCTATTGGGCGGGCAAAATTTCTCAACAGGAATTGCTGGAGACCGGCCGTGAATTACGTGCACGTCACTGGCAACAACAACAAGAAGCGGGCGTTGATTTAGTCCCCGTGGGTGATTTTGCCTGGTATGACCAAGTATTGACCACCAGCCTGTTATTGGGCAATGTTCCACCGCGTCATCAAAATGAAGAGGGTAAGATTGATCTGGATACCCTGTTCCGTATCGCCCGTGGCCGGGCACCAACAGGAACACCGGCGGCAGCGGCGGAAATGACGAAATGGTTCAACACCAATTATCACTATATCGTGCCTGAATTTCAGAAAGGGCAGGCATTTAAGCTGGGTTGGACGCAATTGCTGGACGAAGTGGATGAAGCACTGGCATTAGGGCACAAAGTCAAACCGGTTCTTTTGGGGCCCGTGACCTATTTATGGCTTGGTAAAGTGAAAGGTAAGGTTTTTGATCGCCTGTCTTTATTACAGGATATCCTGCCGGTATACCAGCAAGTATTGGCAGAACTGGCAAAACGTGGCATTGAGTGGGTACAGATTGATGAACCGGCTCTGGTGCTGGAGCTACCGGAAGCGTGGCTGGCGGCATTCTCAACGGCTTACCAATCACTTGAAGGGCAAGTGAAATTGTTGCTGACGACCTATTTCGATAGCATCGGCCACAATCTGGAAACCATAAAATCGCTGCCAGTGCAAGGACTGCATGTCGATTTGGTGGCAGGGCACGATTCGCTTGAGAATTTGGATCAATCATTGCCAGAAGATTGGCTGCTTTCATTGGGGGTAATTAATGGCCGCAATGTTTGGCGAGCGGATTTGAGTGAAAAATATCAACTTGTTGCGCCATTGGTGGGTAAAAGAACGGTGTGGATCGGGACTTCCTGTTCATTGCTGCATAGCCCCATTGACCTGAATGATGAAACCGGATTGGATGAAGAAGTGAAAAGCTGGTTTGCTTTTGCCTTGCAGAAATGTGCGGAACTTTCTTTGCTGTCACAGGCATTGAATGAACCAGAAGGCAGTAAACAGGCTGAGCTGGATGCTTATAGCGCCCCCATTCGCGCCCGTCGCAGTTCCACAAGAGTGAATAATTCTGCGGTCGCTGAACGCATTGCAGGCATTAAGCCACAGGACAGTGAACGCCATCAGGCCTATCCTGAGCGTGCCAAGCTCCAGCGTCAACGTTATAACTTACCACTGTGGCCAACCACCACCATAGGCTCATTCCCGCAGACAACAGAAATTCGCAGCCTGCGTCTCGATTTCAAAAAAGGTCGGGTGGACAGTACGCATTACCGAACCAATATCAGTGACCATATCAAACAAGCGGTGCAAGAACAGGAGCGTCTGGGGCTGGATGTATTGGTACATGGTGAAGCTGAACGTAACGACATGGTGGAATATTTCGGTGAACACTTCGACGGCTATGTCTTTACCCAAAATGGCTGGGTGCAAAGTTACGGTTCCCGTTGCGTAAAACCACCGGTCATCATTGGCGATATTAGCCGACCAGAGGCGATAACAGTAAATTGGGCGACCTATGCACAATCTTTAACTGATAAGCCCGTCAAGGGCATGTTAACGGGACCGGTGACCATTCTCTGTTGGTCATTCCCAAGGGAAGATATCAGCCGTGAAACCATCGCTAAACAGATCGCACTGGCTTTGCGTGATGAGGTTGATGATTTGCAAAAAGCCGGCATTGGTATCATTCAAATTGATGAACCTGCATTACGTGAAGGCTTGCCACTGCGCCGGGAAGAGTGGAAGGAATATCTGGCGTGGGCGGTGGATGCTTTCAAACTGAGTGCTGCCATTGCGCAAGATGATACCCAAATCCATACCCATATGTGTTATTGCGAGTTCAATGACATTATGCCATCCATTGCAGCACTGGATGCGGATGTGATCACCATTGAAACTTCTCGCTCGGATATGGAACTGCTGGATTCGTTTGAAGATTTCTCTTATCCGAATGAGATCGGGCCTGGTGTGTATGATATTCACTCACCAAATGTGCCTGGCGTTGAATGGATAGAGGCATTGTTACGCAAAGCAGCTGAACGTATCCCCGTTGAGCGTTTATGGGTAAACCCAGACTGCGGTTTAAAAACCCGCGGTTGGACAGAAACCCGACAAGCGTTGGCCAACATGGTCGAAGCAGCAAAACGCCTGCGTTCTTCATTGAACAGCTAACTTAACCCGAATTTTGTTTAAGCCGTCACTGAAAAATCGTCTTCCGAATCTGAATGGAAAACTTTCCGTGATGGCTTCTTTGACTTAAGGTAATAAGCAATCAACCCCTAAAATGGCCAACCTGAACCCTTTTATACGTCGGTGGCGTGAGTGCGCTATTTGAGAAAGGGGTTTTAATTGCCCATTAATCATTTTAATAATAAAACGCTTTGGTAACATTATCTTATCTCATTCAGCTTGTAGGCGTGCTTTCATATTACGGCGTTTTTGAGTGATTTCCTTCTTTCCATTGCGATTTTTCCCCATCATTTCGTTTTTCAACTATCCCTGTCTTGTAAGATATCCCAACGCGCTATGAAGGCAGGTGCTTGAGATATACTGGTGGCGCAGGTTTTGAGCCAGCAGTAATTTATTCAGTGATGCCATTTGTGCATTTATCGCCAGTAATACAGATTGATGAGGTTTTATGATGGAGTTTTATATTCCAATGATTGGATTGGGAGTGGCGGTATTTACGCTGATTTTTCTGGTCTTACGCACTCGCGTTCATGTGCTTATTGCGATGCTAATTGCAGCCGTAATCGCTGGAATATCCGGCGGGTTGACGATGAGCAATGTCGTTGAAGTGATGACAAAAGGGTTTGGTTCGACATTAGGCAGCATCGGGATCGTGATTGGGTTAGGATGTATGATGGGGCGGATATTGGAAGTCTCTGGCGCAACCGAACGGATCGCCTATAGCTTGATTAAATGTCTGGGTAAAAGACGCGAAGAGTGGGCTTTGGCGATGACAGGTTATATTGTCAGTATTCCCATATTTGTGAATTCAGCTTTTGTGATCCTCTATCCGCTGGTGAAGGCATTGGCGAAACAAGGTAAACGCAATGTCTTGTCCCTTGGGGTGGCGCTGGCTGGCGGGTTAGTGGTGACTCACCATATTGTTCCCCCAACGCCGGGGCCGCTTGCGGTAGCCGGAATATTCGGCGTGAGTATCGGCCAGATGATGCTGGCAGGCATGATACTGGCGGTTCCCTGTGTTATTGGGATCACCTGCTATGCAAAGTGGTTGGAGACGAAATATCCTGAATATCAGCTTGATAATACCGAAAAAAATGCAGAGAGTTTGCAACAAGCTCATCAGCGTTATCTGGCAGAAAAAGAGCAAAAACCGCTGCCGAGCCTGTTTCTTTCCCTTTTGCCGATTGTTGTGCCCATTGTTCTGATGTTTATTGGCGTCATTAATGGAATGGTACTGGGAACGGATGAATTTGCTGGCAAGGAAAATGCTATCTATTTTCAAATCCTTAATTTTCTGGGGTCGCCGATTATTGCGCTGGCAATCAGTGTATTACTGGCGGTTTATACCCTAATGCCAAACGCCAGTAAACACGAAGTCACCGAACATTTGGAAACCGGGCTAAAAAGTGTGGGCATTATTTTGTTGGTGTCAGGCGCGGGAGGGGCATTGGGCGCGGTATTAAATGAAAGCGCCACCGGGACAATATTGGCGCACTATGTCGCCAGCCTGCCAATAACTCCCGTTTTGATCCCGTTTATCATCGCAACGCTGATACGCATAATCCAAGGTTCTGGCACGGTAGCAATGATAACCGCTGCTTCCATTTCAGCGCCTATTATCAAGCAGATACCGGATGTGAATATGTTGGTAGCGGCGCAAGCAGCGGTGATGGGTACCCTGTTTTTCAGTTACTTTAATGACTGTTTTTTCTGGGTGGTTAACCGGATGATGGGGATTACCCATGTGAGGCAGCAGATTATCGTCTGGTCGATTCCTACCACCATTGCATGGGGAATTGGATTATGTGGTGTACTGCTGCTTAATCTCGTTATGTAAATAGCGATGGCGATTTTCTGTTTTAAATGTGATTAAAATCACAAATATGTGTATGCGTTTCTTTATGAAGTTAATTAAAGATGATTTAAATCACTAAAAAGTGTCAGAGTATTGACTAAATTTAGGTATTCATATTTTGAATCATGCCCGTTGAGGAGTCTGATATGTCTGATGTATTTCACTTAGGTATTACCAAAAGCGACCTGCAAGGCGCGACTCTGGCGATTGTGCCAGGCGATCCTAACCGTGTTGAGAAAATTGCACGGCTGATGGATAACCCGGTACATCTGGCTTCCCACCGTGAATTTACCACCTGGCGCGCAGAAATTGACGGAAAGGCCGTTGTGGTTTGCTCTACCGGCATCGGTGGCCCTTCAACGTCGATAGCAGTAGAAGAGCTGGCACAATTGGGCGTGCGTACTTTCCTGCGTATTGGCACAACGGGGGCGATTCAGCCACATATCAATGTCGGCGATGTCTTGGTCACGACCGCAGCGGTGCGGTTGGACGGTGCCAGCTTACACTTTGCCCCAATGGAGTTCCCAGCGGTGGCTGATTTTGCGTGTACCAATGCACTGTACGAAGCCGCAAAAGCCTCAGGCTCTGCTACCCATGTGGGTATTACCGCCTCTTCCGATACCTTCTATCCAGGACAAGAGCGTTACGATACCTATTCTGGCCGTGTGGTTCGCCGTTTTCAGGGTTCCATGCAAGAGTGGCAGGAAATGGGGGTCATGAACTTTGAGATGGAGTCAGCAACATTACTGACGATGTGTGCAAGTCAGGGATTGCGTGCGGGGATGGTGGCCGGCGTGATCGTTAACCGTACCCAACAGGAAATCCCGGATGTTGAGTTGCTGAAAAAAACAGAAAGCAACGCGCTGGGAATTGTTGTGGAAGCCGCTCGCCGCCTGCTGTAATGCCTTTCATCAAGGGTCAGAGCATTCTGGCCCTGTCGTTTATGTTCTCTTCCTTTCATGGCAAAATCTGTTAATGTCATAACGTTTTGTATCTTTTAACCGCAACAAGAGTGACTATGACCACAACATTGCTATCTCATCCTTCACTGCTTCCTTTGAATGGCGGCATTAATTTTCGTGATTTAGGTAATAACACACTGAATAATGGCGCTAAAATTAAATCAGGATTGTTATTTCGTTCCGGTTCACTGGATAAGTTGACAGAAAGCGATCAGGCTTTTTTAATCGGCAAAAACCTTTTACAGATCATTGATTATCGTGATAACAGCGAAATCATGGATAAACCCGATCAGATATGGACGGGAGCGCACTATCACCATGCGCCAGCCAATCCGCTTGCCAAAGAAGTGGATGCTAATCTGGATAAGTTAGGCAAAGAGATACTGGAGCAATTCGACGCGAAAGTCTTTATGTCTCGCTTATATGAATTGCTGCCCATTAATAACCCGGCTTATAAAACGTTAGCGACATTATTGCTGCAACCGGAGAAAGGCGGAATTGTACAACATTGCGCGGTGGGTAAAGACCGGACGGGAGTCGGCTCCGCACTGGTTTTATTCGCATTGGGCGCGGATTTGGATACGGTGATGGAAGATTATTTGTTGACCAATGTCACATTGGCACCGTACCGGGACTATTTATTGAATGAACACGCAAAAATGATGAGTGAAAGCGTAGTTGAAAAATTTGCCTATGTTTATTCAGTCAGGGAAGAGTTTTTAATGACCGCACTCAATAGCATTAACCGGCATTATGGCAGCGTAGATATTTGGCTGGAAAAAGATATCGGGCTGGATATGGCTGCGCGTGAAAAACTACAAGCCTATTTTCTTGAGTAAAAATATCAGGTTAGCATTGGGCTGATTGCTCAGGGCTAACTGATGACATACCACTGATAACACAGGAAAGATTAATGTGAGTCTGCATGAAATCATCGAACTGGTCGTAAACTTCGTAAAAGCCCATGAAATTTGGGCCATTCCCATCATTTTCTTGCTTGCATTTGGTGAATCATTGGCATTTATTTCCCTGTTATTGCCGGCAACGATCATTTTGTTGGGGTTAGGCGCATTAATTGGTGAAAGTGGGTTAACTTTCTGGCCAATCTGGGTCTCTGCGGCTGCCGGTGCTTTCTTTGGTGATTGGGTTTCCTACTGGTTTGGTTTCCATTACAAAGAAAATGTCGGCAAGATGTGGCCACTTTCCCGCCATCCTCACACATTGGTTCGTGGACATCGGTTCTTTGAGCGATGGGGCGTATGGGGCGTTTTCATTGGGCGTTTTTTTGGCCCGTTGAGGGCAGTTGTACCGCTGGTGGCGGGGATTTGTGCTATGCCAAGACGCCATTTTCAGCTCGCCAACTTCTCTTCTGCCTTGATTTGGGCATTCGGTATCTTAGCCCCAGGCGCCTTTGGCCTGCGCTGGTTAGCCAAGTGGATGGGATAATTAAATCAAAATGGTGTTAGCGAGGGTGTTTAGGTGGATATCCAGTGGTTGTATATGCTGATTGGCGGCTTGAGTGGATTGCTGGGCGGAGGGATCTTCGTCTGGCTTTCTGTTCAGCAGAGAATCCGGCAAAAAGAGCAGGAACTGCGTGAATTATATAGCCAACTGGCGGTCAGCCATGAAAAGCTGGAACAATCCCATTATTGGCGTACTGAATGTGATCAACTAAACCAGGCGTTGTTGGCTCAACGCGAAATTAATAGCGTGCAGGAAGCGGAATTACGGGAATGGAGTACCCGGCTTGAAGAAACCCGGTTGGCCGCGGAGGAAAAACAGCGTTTATTGATCAACAGTGAACAACGATTAAGTAGCCAATTTGAAAACCTCGCCAATCGCATCTTTGAACATAATCAACGCCGTACCGACGAACACCATCGCCAAAACCTTAATACTCTTTTGATGCCCTTTCGTGAACAACTTGAGGGATTCCGCCGTCAGGTACAAGACAGTTTTGGGCAGGAGGCGCGTGAACGCCATACTCTGACCCATGAAATTCGTAATCTCCAGCAACTCAATGCACAGATGGCAAAAGAGGCCATCAATCTCACAAAGGCGCTGAAAGGCGATAATAAAATGCAGGGAAATTGGGGAGAAATGGTATTAGCGCGGGTTTTGGAAGCATCCGGCTTGCGTGAAGGGCATGAGTTCGATACACAGGTTAATATCAAAGCTGAAAACAGCGCACGTTTTCAACCTGATGTGATTGTGCATCTGCCACAGGGAAAAGATGTCATTATTGATGCCAAAATGTCGCTGGTCGCTTATGAACGTTATTTCAACAGTGAGGATGAAGAGCAACAGGCACAGGCATTACAGGAACATATTAACTCAATCAAAGGGCATATTCGTGGCTTGGGCCGAAAAGATTATCAGCAATTGCCCGGATTGCGATCGCTGGATTATGTTTTGCTATTTATTCCCGTGGAACCGGCTTATTTGGTTGCGCTCAATCAGGCGCCAGAGTTACTTGATGAAGCATTGAAACATAATATCATGCTGGTTAGCCCCTCCACGTTGTTGGTGGCTATTCGCACGATCAATAACTTGTGGCGTTATGAATATCAAAGCCAAAATGCCCGCCTGATTGCGGATAAGGCGGCCAGAATGTATGACAAAATGCGGTTGTTTGTGGATGATATGCAGGGGTTGGGGCAAAGCCTTAACAAAGCACAGGCAAGTTACCATTTCGCCATGAAAAAGCTGGTTGAGGGCAGGGGAAACTTGATTAGTCAGGCCGAAGGATTTCGTGATTTAGGTGTGGATGTGAAACGTCCTATTGATTCACAGTTCATTGATAAATCTTTCCAATCGTTGCAGATAAATGAGTGAACTCTGAATAGGGTTTTATCGGAAAGGCTGGTACACTGGCTATAAATTTTTTTTGAATAAAAAGCGGACAATTAACATGGCAGATCAATCAAAAGAAACCACTGATTTTGGTTTCCGCACCGTAGCCAAAGAAGAAAAAAAAGAGATGGTGGCAGAGGTGTTTCACTCTGTGGCCGCAAAATATGACTTAATGAATGATTTGATGTCATTTGGCATTCATCGTATCTGGAAACGTTTCACGATTGAAACCAGTGGTGTTCGCCGTGGTCATAAGGTGCTTGATCTGGCCGGCGGAACCGGTGACCTGACCGCAAAATTCTCCCGCATTGTGGGGGAAAAAGGTCAAGTGGTTCTGGCGGATATCAACGACTCCATGTTGAGAGTCGGGCGCGAAAAATTACGCGATATCGGGATCGTCGGCAATGTCAGTTATGTGCAAGCCAATGCCGAAGAGTTGCCTTTCCCGGATAACCATTTTGACTGTATTACCATTTCCTTCGGTTTGCGTAATGTCACGGATAAAGAAAAAGCACTGCGTTCCATGTATCGGGTACTTAAACCGGGCGGGCGTTTATTGGTGCTGGAGTTTTCCAAACCGGTACTGGCACCGTTGAGCAAGGTTTATGATGCCTATTCATTCCATGTCTTGCCTAGAATCGGCCAGATGGTTGTGAAGGATGCGGACAGTTACCGTTATCTGACAGAATCCATCCGGATGCACCCTGATCAGGAAACCTTAAAAAACATGATGGAAGAAGCGGGTTTTGACCAGGTTTATTACACCAACATGACGGGTGGGATCGTTGCACTGCACAAAGGGTTCAAATTCTGACATGGAAACACCCTCATCAAGCCATAGCATGCGTCCTGCGATATCCCATGATCAGGTGCTGTTTCCGGTATTGACCGCCTTTCTGGAAACCACCCTGAATCATCTGTTATACCGTGAAGCGGTACTAAAGCCTGCCCGTTTAAGACTGGCAGGTAAAATACTGTCTATCGAACTAAAAGAAATCGAAACACCTTTGATACTGATATTCAGTGACAGGCGAGTGGATGTTTTGAGCCAATGGTCAGAGCCAGCGGATTGCTCAATGAAAACCACGATCCCGGCGCTGCTCAAGCTACGGGATCGTCAGTGTCTTTCAGCCCTGATTAACAGCGGTGACATTGTTATTGAAGGGGATATGCAGGTTATTCAACAATGGTCTGCTTTGCTGGATATGTCAGAGTGGGACCCGGCTCATCACCTTTCCCCTTATGTCGGTGATATTGCCGCGGAAGGTCTTAGCCGGATGATGAAGAAGGGTTTTGCATTTGCCGGTAATACCCTTGCCAGGAAGAAAACGTATTTTACCGAATCATTGACGGAAGAATGGAACCTGGTTCCCGGTGCATTGGAAGTGGCCTATTTCAGTGAAGAAGTTAATGCGGTTGCCAATCAGGTAAACCAACTCGAAAAACGCTTGGCGGCACTGGAGGGAAAGCATGACGCCCAGTGAAATTAGGCGACTTTACTTTATCATCCGCGTCTTTCTTACCTACGGGCTGGATGAACTTATCCCCAATATTCGCTTGACATGGCCGTTGCGTTTTGGGCGTTATTTCCTGTTTTGGCTCCCTAACCGGCATCAGGACAAGCCTCTCGGCGAACGCTTGCGTTTGGCATTACAAGAACTCGGCCCGGTCTGGATCAAGTTTGGTCAAATGCTCTCCACGCGCCGTGACCTATTCCCGCCGGCGATCGCCGATCAACTTTCGATGTTACAAGATCGGGTGGTTTCTTTTGATGGCGCAGTGGCGCGAAAATCGATTGAAACGGCATTAGAGGGGCCGCTGGAAACGTGGTTTGAGGATTTTGATCCCCAACCACTGGCTTCTGCTTCTATCGCTCAGGTACATACTGCCCGGTTGAAGGAAAATGGCAAAGACGTAGTCCTGAAAGTGATCCGCCCGGATATTCTGCCCGTCATTAAAGCTGACGTGCGGTTAATGTATCGTTTGGCAAATCTGGTTCCGCTTTTGCCTGATGGTCGTCGTCTTCGCCCACGTGAAGTGGTGAGAGAATATGAGAAGACGCTGCTTGATGAGCTGAATTTATTACGTGAAGCCGCAAACGCAATCCAATTGCGCCGTAATTTTGAAGATAGCCCGGTGCTCTATGTGCCAGAAGTCTATCCTGATTATTGCCGGGAAAATGTTTTGGTTATGGAACGTATCTATGGCATTCCGGTGTCCGATGTGGCGGCTTTAGAGGCGCAAAACACCAATATGAAATTATTGGCGGAACGCGGGGTTCAGGTCTTCTTCACCCAAGTATTTCGCGATAGTTTTTTCCATGCAGATATGCATCCCGGTAATATTTTTGTCAGTTATGACAAGCCGGAAGATCCGACTTATATCGGCATCGATTACGGTATTGTCGGCTCTTTGAATAAAGATGATAAACGCTATCTGGCCGAAAATTTCATTGCTTTCTTCAATCGTGATTATCGTCGGGTCGCTGAACTGCATGTCGATTCGGGTTGGGTGCCAGCCGATACCAATGTGGAAGATTTTGAATTTGCCATCCGTACCGTTTGTGAGCCGATTTTTGAAAAACCGCTGGCTGAAATCTCGTTTGGGCATGTTCTGCTGAACCTTTTCAATACCGCCCGGCGTTTTAATATGGCGGTTCAGCCTCAGTTGGTTCTGCTACAAAAAACCCTGTTGTATGTTGAAGGCTTGGGTCGTCAACTTTATCCTCAGCTTGATCTGTGGAAAACAGCAAAACCTTTTCTGGAAGATTGGCTGCATGATCAGGTTGGTCTTCCCGCTATCGTTCGTGCCTTTAAAGAGAAGGCGCCTTATTGGGCGGAAAAGCTACCGGAGCTGCCGGAACTGGTGTATGGCACGCTCCAACAGCACCGACGTTTACAGAGCAGTATTGATCAGATATCGCAACAATTCAGGGAGCAACAGATCAGGCAGCGCAAATCGCTTTATTTATTGGGGATTGGTGCAACGCTCTTTATCTGTGGTAGTTTGTTTTTTATCGTCGATCAGAAACACTTGGCATGGGGCATGATAGGGGCTGCAATAGCAGCATGGGGATTGGGCTGGCGTCATTTAAACAAGCGTCAGTCATAACCCCGCAGCGCGGGGAGAGAATAAATGCATCTTGAAGTGCGACGCGTATATAATTAAATCACTAGTAATATTCTGATGAATAGAGGTAGGTCAGTATGGGTGGTATAAGTATTGGGCAATTACTCATCATTGCTGTCATTGTCGTTTTGGTGTTTGGTACGAATAAACTTCGCACCTTGGGTTCAGATTTGGGTGAATCCATCAAAGGCTTTAAAAAGGCCATGAGTGATGATGAAAAACCCGAACAGCCGGAAAAAATGAGTCAGGATGCTGATTTTGACACGAAAAACCTCACTGAAAAGTCTACGGCAGCGCAATCTGAAAAATCAGAGAATAAAAGTAAAGACAAAGAGCAGGTATAAACCGTGTTTGACATTGGTTTTGGTGAACTACTGTTAGTGATGGTCATCGGCTTGGTTGTTCTGGGGCCGGAGCGTTTGCCTATTGCCGTCAAAACAGTGGCCGGGTGGATTCGGGTATTGCGCTCGCTGGCGGCGAATGTCCAGAATGAACTGGCTCAGGAACTGAAATTGCAGGAGCTTCAGGACACGCTGAAAAAAATGGAAGAAAAAGCCGATATGCAGTCATTGTCGCCAGAATTGAAGGCAACCATGGAAGAATTAAAGGAAGCGGCGGAATCATTGAAAAAACAGTATCAGTTGCAGCCGGACGAAATGAGTGAATTGGAAGAAGACGAAACGCATTTTCATTCTTCGACATCCCAATCGGCTGAAAAACCAGAGCAACAGAAAAAAACATCTCCTGAACAAGCAAATGGCGAACACTGAAAACATGTCTGTGGATGATACCCAACCTCTTATCAGTCACTTGATTGAACTGCGTAAGCGGATTTTAAATAGCTTAATTACCGTGCTGATCGTGTTTCTGGCATTGGTCTATTTTTCCAATGATATTTATCGGCTGATTGCAGCGCCTTTAATGGATCAATTACCGAAAGGCGCAAACATGATTGCGACAGATGTTGCATCCCCTTTTTTTACCCCGATTAAACTGACTGTGATGGTGTCTATCTTTGTTTCGGCACCGATGATCCTTTATCAAGTATGGGCATTTATTGCACCGGCACTGTATAAGCACGAACGCCGTTTGATTATGCCTCTGCTGTTTTCCAGTAGTGTCTTGTTTTATATGGGAATGGCATTCGCCTATTTTGTCGTTTTTCCCATTGCATTTGGTTTCTTTGTCAATACTGTGCCAGCCGGGGTGGTGATCTCGACGGATATCAGCAATTACCTGAGCTTTGTCATGGCGCTGTTTATGGCTTTTGGCGTTTCATTTGAAATACCCATTGCCATTATTCTGCTGTGTTGGAGTGGCGTAGTCACGCCACAATCGCTGAAAAGAAAACGGCCTTATATTTTAGTCGGGGCGTTTGTGGTGGGGATGCTGTTAACACCGCCTGATGTTTTCTCACAAACTTTGTTGGCGGTTCCCATGTATTTGCTGTTTGAACTGGGGATTTTGCTTTCACAGTTTTATGTTGGCAAAAATGTTGGCAAAAAAAAATAATCTGATGCCAAACATTCATGGTTATCGCTAACTGATTGAGGGTGTTAACATCATTATCACGAAGCGATGCTTATTGACCCAGTCACCCAGCGCGTTGTCGCTGGGTTTTTTTACATTAGGAGAATGTATGAGCTATGTATTTCCGGGCGCATTTCCCGGTCGTCGTATGCGCCGTATACGCCGTCATGATTTTTCCCGCCGCTTGGTTGCTGAAAATCAACTGACGGTTAATGACCTGATTTATCCCGTATTTGTTATGGAAGGGTCAAATCAACGTCAGGAAGTACCGTCAATGCCAGGAGTGTATCGTCTGACAATCGATCTTTTGCTGAAAGAAGCAGAAGAGATTGCCCGACTGGGTATTCCTGTTTTGTCTCTGTTTCCGGTAATTGAAGCAGACAAAAAATCACTGGATGCGAAAGAAGCCTATAATCCAGACGGTTTGATCCAGCGTTCTGTGCGTGCCCTGAAAGATGCGGTGCCTGAATTGGGCCTTTTGACCGATGTCGCACTCGATCCATTTACGACCCACGGTCAGGATGGGGTGATTGATCAGGATGGCTATGTTATCAATGACATTACCAAAGATATTCTGGTCAAGCAGGCATTGTCCCATGCGGAAGCCGGCGCTGAAATTGTCGCCCCAAGCGATATGATGGATGGCCGTATTGGTGCTATCCGTGAGCAGCTTGAGCTGGATAATTACATCAATACCCAAATCATGGCTTATTCTGCCAAATACGCTTCTTGTTACTATGGGCCATTCAGGGATGCCATTGGTTCCAGCGGCAACCTGAAAGGGGGGAATAAGATGACCTATCAAATGGACCCCGCCAACAGTGATGAGGCATTGCAGGAAATTGCGCAGGATTTGCAGGAAGGTGCCGATAGCGTCATGGTGAAACCGGGTATGCCGTATTTGGATGTGCTCCGTCGGGTGAAAGAGACTTTTGGTGTGCCGACATTTGCTTATCAGGTTTCTGGCGAATATGCCATGCATATGGCAGCCATTCAAAATGGTTGGTTGAAAGAGCAACCCGCGATTATGGAATCGTTATTGTGTTTCAAACGAGCGGGTGCCGATGGCGTGCTGACCTATTTTGCCAAGCGTGTGGCACAGTGGCTGCATGAACAAAAATATTGATTATCGCTATAGCGTGGTTATAAAAGAAAACGGGCAATTTTGCCCGTTTCTTAATTAGACTTTGATGAAGTGCTTATTATCCAAAACCTTAGAAACTTCTTTATTGAGAATATTCAGTAAGAGAATAGAACGGGTTTCCCCATCCGGTTCGTTATAAATGGCTTGAATACCCTCGAAGATCCCCTCAGTGATCAAGACCGTATCACCCGTAATTGGGGTCTCAGGTGCGATATATTCTTGCTCAGTCACAGACATTAATTCATCGATTAATGTCTGTGGAACAATGGCCGGATAAGTGCTGAACCGAACAAAATTATTTACACCACGGGTTGAGTTAACGGTAGTGGTATGAATAACTTCGGGATCAAAGTGAACAAACAAATAATTGGGAAACAATGGTTCAGTAACGGTGGTTCGTTTACCCCGAATGATTCTTTCAATTTTGGCTGTAGGTGTTAGGCAAATAACATCTTGTCTCTCTAAGTTCTCTATTGCCCGAGAGATTTGCCCACGTTTACAGTAAAGAAGATACCAATTTCCCATAATATTTTGACTCCGTTACGTAGAATGTCTAGCATAACAAAAGCAGTACTCAAGGGTCATCAATAAAAATAGAAGTCATTTAAAGTGTAAGTCGTATTTTTTTATATTCTACCGCTTTTATTTCCATACAAGTCTGTATATTACGTTTTAGGTATTTTTTTCAGCGGCTAAGTTACCTAATGTCATATCATATCTGCGGACACAGGTGCAATGCACGATGAGCAAATTGCAGCGTTTTGCATCATTTCCCAGTATCTGAGGAATCTGCCCCACAAGATTGCACTAAATCCATTGCCTTTTAGCGGGTTATGAGTTTACCTTGTAACCCTCATGAGAGGGTTTATAATGACTTTCCCTCCTAAAAAATCGGCACAAATGAATAACATGAAATATCGCGATTTAAGAGACTTTCTTGCCTTGTTAGAACAATCAGGTGAATTAAAACGAATTCAGATGGAAGTCGACCCCTATCTGGAAATGACTGAAATTGCAGATCGTACTCTTCGTGCCGGTGGCCCTGCCTTATTATTTGAAAATCCTAAGGGATATTCGATGCCTGTGTTATGCAATTTGTTTGGGACACCTAAACGTGTTGCCATGGGAATGGGGCAGGATGATGTTAAGGCACTGCATGATGTAGGTAAGTTATTGGCTTTCCTTAAAGAGCCTGAACCACCAAAAGGTTTTCGTGATTTGGTCGATAAGCTGCCTAAATTCAAACAAGTATTGAACATGCCAACCAAGCGCCTTAATGCTGCACCTTGTCAGGAGCAGGTTTGGGTGGGAGATGAGGTGGATCTCACCCGTATTCCGGTCATGCATTGTTGGCCAGAAGATGCCGCGCCATTGATTACATGGGGATTGACGGTGACCAAGGGGCCGAATAAAGAGCGCCAGAACTTGGGTATCTACCGTCAGCAGGTATTGGGTAAAAACAAACTGATTATGCGCTGGTTATCACATCGTGGCGGTGCACTTGATTTTCAGGAGTGGTGTCAGGCATATCCAGGGGAGCGTTTTCCGGTGGCTGTTGCGTTGGGGGCTGATCCTGCCACGATATTGGGTGCGGTGACCCCAATTCCTGATACGTTGTCTGAATATGCGTTTGCTGGATTGTTGCGTGGGCATAAAACGGAAGTTGTAAAATGCCTATCCAATGATCTGGAAGTGCCTGCCGGCGCTGAAATTATCCTTGAAGGTTATATTGAGCCGGGTGAAATGGCACCGGAAGGGCCATATGGTGATCATACCGGCTATTACAATGAAGTCGATATGTTCCCCGTCTTGACGGTAACCCATATTACCCAACGCAATGATGCTATCTATCATTCCACTTACACCGGTCGTCCGCCGGATGAACCAGCGGTGCTGGGTGTTGCGTTGAATGAAGTTCTGGTGCCAATTTTACAAAAACAATTTCCTGAAATTGTGGATTTTTACTTGCCGCCAGAGGGCTGCTCTTATCGACTCGCGATCGTGACAATGAAAAAACAGTATGCAGGTCATGCCAGGCGAGTGATGATGGGCGTTTGGTCATATCTGAGGCAATTTATGTATACAAAATTTGTTATCGTTTGTGATGATGATATTAATGCGCGAGATTGGAATGATGTCATCTGGGCGATAACAACGCGAATGGATCCGCAGAGAGATACTGTCTTAATGGAAAATACCCCCATTGACTATCTCGATTTTGCCTCTCCTGTTTCTGGATTAGGTTCAAAAATGGGGTTAGATGCAACCAATAAATGGCCAGGAGAGACACAAAGGGAATGGGGGCGCCCGATAGTGATGAGCGATGAGGTTCGGGCCCGTGTCGATGAAATTTGGGATCAATTAGATATTTTGAAGCGATAAGAGGGAACGCATGACAATATTAAGTTGTAAAGTAACATCGGTTGACTCCATTACAGATACAGTTTATCGGGTTCGTTTATTACCTGACTCGCCTTTTTCTTTCCGTGCAGGGCAATATTTGATGGTGATTATGGATGAAAGGGATAAGCGCCCTTTTTCCATGGCATCACCACCGTCAGAAAAACAGCTCATTGAGCTGCATATTGGGGCTTCTGAGCTAAATCTCTATGCGATGGCAGTCATGGATAGGATCTTGGATCAGAAAGTCATCGATATTGATATTCCACACGGTCAGGCATGGTTTCGTGAAGACAGCGAAAATCCGATGTTATTGATTGCGGGTGGAACGGGGTTCTCATATACACGTTCTATCTTATTGGCGGCATTGGAAAAAAATCCCAACCGTGAAATTGCTATCTATTGGGGCGGACGAGAGCTGCAACATCTTTATGATTTAAATGAGTTGCAGTTATTGAGTGAACGTTATCTCAATTTGACCGTTGTTCCGGTGGTTGAACAGGTTGATGAACACTGGCGCGGGAGAACCGGCACCGTGCTGAGCGCAGTTTTAGAAGATTTCGGCAGTTTGGCAAATCATGATATCTATATTGCCGGTCGCTTTGAGATGGCTAAAATTGCCCGTGAACGGTTCTGTAGTGAACGTGATGCCTCTGTTGATCGTATGTATGGCGATGCGTTTGAGTTTATTTGAGCCGTTTGTCGATAAGTCGTTTTACTGAATAAGAAATAAAAAACCCGCCCCTGACAGGCGGGAAACTACGGCAACAACTTATCAGAGTGATGCAATAGACAAGACAGACAAGGGAAAAACCGTTAAATTTCAATCATCAAGTCGGCTACGTTCTCTATTCCAGTAGCCAACTTCTGATCGTTAGACTCTTTCAATAATCGTGGCGATACCTTGGCCTAACCCGATGCACATGGTTGATAGCCCGAACTGAACATCTTTACGTTCCATCAAGTTAAGCAGGGTAGTGGTAATGCGAGTACCAGAACAGCCTAATGGATGACCAAGAGCAATTGCGCCACCATTCAGGTTGATTCTGTCATCCATACTCTCCAGCAGATTCAGCCCTTTTACACAAGCCAGGGATTGTGCCGCAAATGCTTCGTTCAATTCCATGACGCCAATGTCCGCAAGACTTAATCCGGCTTTCTTCAAGGCCATTTGGGTAGCAGGCACCGGGCCATAACCCATGATAGATGGATCACAGCCGACAACTGCCATTGAGCGGATACGAGCGCGAGGCTTTAACCCTAACTCTTTCGCTTTGCTTTCGCCCATGATCAGCATGGCTGAGGCGCCATCAGAAAGCGCTGAGGAGTTACCCGCAGTCACACTGCCGGTGACGGGATCAAAAACAGGACGTAGCGCAGCCAAATCTTTTAGATTAGTCTCTGAGCGGATCACTTCATCGAAAGTGACGAGTTTTATATTCCCGTCGGCATCATGTCCATATATCGGCACGATTTCGTTGGCGAACGCCTTTGATTCGGTGGCTTGTGCTGCGCGTTGATGAGAACGCAGGGCAAACTCATCCTGCATTTCACGGCTAATGTTATACATTTTGGCCAGCATTTCGGCTGTCAGCCCCATCACACCGGCTGCTTTGGCAACATTGCGGCTTAACTTAGGATGAAAGTCGACACCGTGTGTCATGGGAACATGCCCCATGTGCTCAACACCGCCAACCATCACAATACTGGCATCACCCGTCATAATCATGCGGGCACCGTCGTGCAGTGATTGCATTGAAGAACCACAAAGGCGGTTAACCGTGACGGCGGGGACGGAATGGGGTATCCCTGCCAGCAATGCAGCGTTACGTGCGATATTGAACCCTTGTTCCAGGGTTTGTTGCACACATCCCCAGGAAATATCATCGATATCTTCAGGTTTAACGGCAGGATTGCGCTTAAGTATGGATTTCATCAGATGTGCAGAGAGATCTTCGGCACGGACCTGACGGAATACACCCCCTTTTGAGCGCCCCATTGGGGTACGGATACCATCAATAATAACTACGTTTTCCATGTTTTCAGACCTCACGCTTTTTCACCTGGATTAACAGCAAGTTCTGCCGGTGCAGGGTAGTAACTTTCATTGCTTTCGGATTTTGCTTTCAGGCCCGCGGGTACGTGATACAGGGCGCCTAAATGCGCATAGCTTTCTGCCATCTTCACGTAGGCTGCGGTTCCCATAGTATCCAAGTAACGGAAAACACCACCGTGGAATGGCGGGAAGCCCAAGCCATATACCAGTGCCATATCTGCTTCTGCCGGGCTGGCAATGACACCTTCTTCCAAACAACGAACAACTTCGTTAATCATCGGGATCATGGTTCGGGCAATGATCTCTTCGCCAGAGAAAGCCTGTTTCGGTTTGCTGATACCAGCCAGTAACTGATCGGTCGTTTCATCCTGCGCTTTTTTCGGTTTGCCTTTTTTATCCTGGACATATTGATAAAAACCGACGCCATTCTTCTGACCATAACGCTGATTTTCAAATAATACATCAATGGCATCCCGATAATCGCGGCTCATGCGGTCTGGGAAACCTTGGGCCATAACCGCCTGTGCATGGTGAGCGGTGTCAATGCCGACAACATCAATCAGATAAGCGGGACCCATTGGCCAGCCAAACTCTTTTTCCATGATTTTGTCGATTTGGCGGAAATCACCACCATCACGCAGCAACATGCCAAAACCCGCCAGATAAGGGAACAATACGCGGTTGACAAAGAAGCCAGGGCAGTCGTTAACCACGATGGGGGTTTTACCCATTTTACTGGCATACGCGACAACGCTGGAAATCGTCTTATCTGAGGTTTTTTCTCCACGGATGATTTCGACCAACGGCATACGATGCACTGGGTTAAAGAAATGCATGCCACAGAAGTTTTCCGGGCGTTTGAGTGATTTTGCTAATTCAGTGATTGGGATGGTGGAGGTATTAGAAGCTAAAATGCAGTCATCGCTGAGATGGGATTCTGCTTCTGCCAAAACCGCCGCTTTGATTTTAGGATTCTCAACCACAGCTTCAACCACAATCTGGGATTGCTCAATACCGGCATAATTCAGGGTGGGTTGAATCGATGCCAGAATCTTGGCCATCTTCATGGCATCTAAGCGCCCACGCTCAAATTGTTTATTCAGCAACTTGGCTGCTTCGTTGACACCTAAATCCAGCGCTTTTTGATTGATGTCTTTCATCAGAACAGGAATGCCCTTGCGCGCTGATTGATAGGCAATACCGCCACCCATAATCCCTGCACCCAATACCGCCGCATGTTCAGGTGTCGTAACGGCTTGCAGGTGTTTTTTCGCCAGCCCCTTAACATATTGGTCATTCAGGAAGATACCGACTAAAGCACGGGCGACAGGGGTGTGTGCCAATGATACAAAACTGGCGGATTCCAGTTTCAGGGCTTCATCGCGACCCAGTGTCGCCGCTTTTTCAATGGTTTTTACCGCAGTGATGGGTGCCGGATAATGAGAACCGGCCACTTTCATTACTAACCCTTTTGCTACGGTGAAACTCATGGTACGTTCGATCTCATTGAGATTCAGTGGCATCAGTTTAGGCTGGCGAGCCGCTTTCCAATCCAAATCTCCCCGAATGGCTTGCTCCAACACTGAAACCGCAGAATCACGTAATTTTTCGGCAGAAACGACAGCATCAACCAAACCATTTTTCAACGCTTCTTCAGCGCCAATATCTTTTCCGGCGGAAATGATTTCGAGAGCATTATCCGTACCAATCAAGCGCGGCAGACGGACAGAACCCCCGAACCCTGGCATGATGCCCAGTTTTGTTTCGGGCAATCCGATACGCAGATCCGGGGAGGCGACACGAAAATCGGTTGACAGGACTAATTCACATCCCCCGCCAAGGGCGTAGCCATTGATAGCGGAGAGAGTTGGAACAGGGAGATCTTCTATGCGGTTAAAAATATTGTTGGCGAGATCCAGTAATTCGTGCAGTTTTTCTGCGGGTGCATTAAATAGCGATAAAAATTCTGTGATGTCTGCGCCGACAATAAACGCGGGTTTTTCAGAACGTATCAGCAACCCTTTTAGTTCAATTGCTTGCTCAAGGGCGGCAACGGCCTGATCCAGTGACGTCACCGTTTTTGTATCTAATTTATTAATTGCAGCCGGTGCATTGAAGATCAGTTCAGCAATGCCATCTTTTAGCCATTTTACTTGAATAGTTTCACTTAGGTAGAGCATGTCATTCTCCTCAATGAGTGCATACCATCTGGTATGACCAGATGAGATTGATTGTGATTAATGTGTTAATTTAATGCAAACTAATGATTATTTTTTTGTAGGGCGGATCACAGGTAAGATTTATGACGGGAAGCAATATATTTTGTTAGTGCTTTGAAAAATATAAATATATTTACTCAACTTCAGAAACAGTGTTTTTCACGTGCTAGCTCCCACTATCGTGAATTGTGGTAATATTTAACCTCCTGCCAAAAAATCAAAAGGCTAGTTAAGATGGAAAAGTTGGCATCTCTGTATCAGGAACACATTAAAACCTTACAAAAACGTGTCCGCGAAATCTTGGCACGAACTCAGCTTGACGCCCTGTTGATTCACTCAGGTGAATCATTAAGGGTTTTTCTTGATGACAGCCATTACCCGTTTAAGGTCAATGCCCACTTTAAGGCTTGGGTGCCTGTGACCAAAGTGCCGAATTGCTGGTTGTGGATTGATGGTGTCAGTAAACCTAAACTCTGGTTTTATTCACCGGTAGATTATTGGCATAGCGTGGAACCCCTGCCCAACGGCTACTGGACTGATGAAATAGACTTGTTTCATTTGGCAAACGCTGACGATATCAGCACCAAACTAAATGGATTATCAAAACAGAACACCGCTTATATTGGTGAACAAACTGAGCGTGCCAAATCTTTAGGCATTCTTGATCGCCATATCAACCCCAAAACCGTCTTGGACTATTTAGATTACCATCGTTCCTATAAAACAGATTACGAATTGGCGTGTATGCGTGAGGCGCAGAAAACGGCCGTCAATGGTCATCAGGCCGCCTATGATGCCTTTTTGTCTGGCGTGAGCGAATTCGAAATCAATATGTTTTATTTGATGGCAACCGGGCACCGCGATACTGATGTTCCCTATGATAATATTATCGCCTTAAATGAAAATGCCGCAGTTTTGCATTACAACAAATTACAACAAAGGGTTCCGGCTGAAATTCGCAGCTTCTTAATTGATGCCGGTGCGGAATATCATGGTTATGCTGCGGATATCACCAGAACCTATGCTGCAAAACCGAATAATAATTTCGCTTCACTGATAAAGGATCTGAATGAAGAGCAGCAAGCGCTCATCGGCACAATTAAAACGGGAGTCCGCTATACCGATTACCATATTAATATGCATCAGCGTATAGCCAAGATACTGAAAAAACATGATATTATTCATGGTATCAGTGAAGAGGGCATAGTTGAGAAAGGATTGACAATCCCCTTTTTTCCGCACGGGCTTGGTCATCCCCTGGGTTTGCAGGTACATGATGCGGCTGGATTTATGCAAGATGACAGAGGAACCCATCAGGCGGCTCCGCAAAAACATCCTTATTTGCGTTGTACCCGTATCTTAGAACCAAGAATGGTGTTGACCATTGAGCCTGGGCTCTATTTCATTGAAACGTTATTAGCGCAGTGGCGTGAAAGCGAATATCGCCAGCATTTTGATTGGAGAAAAATCGATATGTTGAAACATTATGGCGGGATTCGTATCGAAGATAACATCGTTATTCACGATGGAAAAATTGAGAATATGACCAGAGATTTACAATTATCCTGATGAAGCCTTATTTGATCCCTGCGGCTTCAGTCAGCTTTACTGAAGAAATAAAAAAGAGTCGTTTCATTACCCTGCTGGAACATACCAGCGGGGTGGATGAAGCTAAGTTATTTATCCAAAGCATCAAGGAACAATATCCTGATGCCCGGCATCATTGCTGGGCTTTTGTGGCAGGTGCGCCGGATGATTCCCAACAGTTGGGGTTTTCTGATGATGGTGAACCTACCGGAACGGCCGGTAAGCCTATGATTGCCCAATTAATAGGAAGTGGCTTGGGCGAAATTACCGCGGTATCCGTTCGCTATTTTGGCGGCATAAAACTGGGTACAGGGGGGTTGGTAAAAGCCTATGGCAATGGTGTGCAGCAAGCGCTGAAATTGGTGCAGACCGAATATAAAGTGCCGCAGAAGTTGTATCAGTTACAGTGTGAGTACTCGCATATTTCAATGGTAGAACAGTTGCTACACCAATTCTCAGGGCAAGTGATCGCCAGTGATTATACTGAAAATGTCACGCTGCAAGTCTCGCTGCCCGCTACCCTTGTCGGGGAGATAGGTGATAAATTACGGGATTTGAGCCGTGGTGCGCTGTTTTTAACACCAAAATCATAATTATTTCGTCATATCGGATTCTTAAGGAACCAGCCGAATGCATTTTCGCGCCATAACCCGTATTGTTGGGCTACTTGTTATTCTTTTCTCTGTCACAATGATTATTCCGGGCTTGGTGGCATTGATTTATCGCGATGGCGCAGGCAGGGCATTCAGCCAGACATTTATCTTTGCTCTCGTCATTGGCTTAATCTTGTGGGTGCCTAATCGGGAACAAAAAGCTGATCTTAAACCGAAAGAGGGCTTTTTGATTGTCGTCCTATTTTGGACGGTGTTGGGAAGCGTGGGGGCATTGCCATTTATTTTTTCTGAAAAACCTAACCTTTCAATCACAGATGCCTTTTTTGAATCATTTTCCGGCTTGACGACAACCGGGGCGACAACGCTTGTTGGCCTTGATTCCCTGCCCAAAGCGATTCTGTTCTACCGACAAATGTTGCAATGGTTGGGGGGCATGGGGATCATTGTGCTGGCTGTGGCGATCTTACCGCTGCTTGGCGTTGGAGGAATGCAGCTTTATCGGGCAGAAATGCCGGGGCCATTGAAAGATAATAAAATGCGTCCGCGTATCGCAGAAACGGCCAAAACACTCTGGCTGATTTATGTCTTGCTGACCATCGCCTGTGCGCTGGCACTTTGGGGCGCGGGGATGTCGGTATTCGATGCGATTTCCCATAGCTTCTCTACCATCGCGATTGGTGGGTTTTCCACTCATGATGCCAGTGTCGGTTTTTTCAATAGTCCGGTTATCAACACGATTATTGCCATTTTCTTGTTAATTTCAGGCTGTAATTTCGGTCTGCATTTTGCGGTGCTGTCTGGACGAAGTTTGAAAGTTTATTGGCGTGATCCAGAATTCCGTATGTTCATTACTATCCAGTTGGCATTATTGGTAATCTGTATGCTGATACTGTGGCAACATTCCGTTTATGAATCAGAATGGGAAGCATTGAATCACGCTTTTTTTCAGGTTGTCTCTATGGCGACAACGGCTGGGTTTACTACGGACACTTTCGCCCATTGGCCACTGTTTTTACCTTTCCTGCTGTTATGTTCTGCATTTATCGGGGGATGTGCGGGTTCGACGGGCGGCGGTCTCAAGGTTATCCGTATTTTGTTGTTGTTCCTGCAAGGCTCGCGTGAATTAAAGCGCTTAGTGCATCCGAACGCGGTCTATACCATTAAATTAGGGCGGCGAGCCTTACCGGAACGAATTATTGAAGCCGTATGGGGATTTTTTTCAGCTTACGCGCTGGTCTTCGTCATTAGCATGTTGCTACTGATCGCAACGGGTGTTGATGAATTTTCTGCTTTTTCTGCCATCGCAGCCACATTGAATAACTTGGGGCCAGGATTGGGTAGCGTTGCTGATAACTTTACGACGATGAATCCGATGGCTAAATGGATATTGGTTGTCACTATGTTATTTGGACGTTTGGAAGTGTTCACATTATTAGTCCTGTTTACCCCAACTTTTTGGCGCGAATAATGCTGGTGTGAACAATGTTGGCGTGAATAGTGATCCATCTTTATATGTGAAATTCTGTTTAATAAGGGCGTATCTATGAGCTATTTGTTGCTCTATTCTACTCAGGATGGGCAGACTAAAAAAATTGTTACCCGTATCGCAGAGAATCTCCGCCGTGCTGGTATTCAGTGTGACTTAAGAAATCTTTCGACAGTGAAGCAGGTCAACTTGCAGTCTTATCAAAAAGTCATGATAGGGGCATCAATACGTTATGGTCGTTTCAATTCCGTACTGCATCATTTTGTCATTCACCATCAAAAACTACTGAACCAAATGCCAACGGCCTTCTTTGGTGTCAATCTAACGGCGAGAAAGCCAGAAAAAAGAACACCAGAGACGAACGCTTATGTCCGTAAGTTTTTAATCAAAAGCCCGTGGCAACCTGATTTATGTGACGTCTTTGCGGGAGCGCTACGTTATCCACGCTATCGTTGGTTGGATCGCATCATGATTCAGTTCATTATGCGTATGACCGGAGGAGAAACAGATACAACAAAAGAAATCGAATACACCGATTGGGAGCAGGTCGATCGTTTTTCGGAGGCGTTTTTACAAATATCGTGTGATAAAGCGCCTTAAAAATCGTCTTTTTGCTGATTATTGCCCCGTTTTGAGGAAAAAAAACACGAACGGAAGAAAAATCAAAAAAAACTATTGTCAGCGCCGTAAAACTCCCTATAATGCGCCACCACTGACCGACGCCAAGCTGAGAACAGCCGCGAAGGGAAGCGGAAAGAAAGCGAAAATAAACACTTGACTCCGGAGGCAAAAAGCGTAAGATACGCAGCCTCGCAACCCGGCACAAACACCCGGTTGCCAACGCTCTTTAACAAATTAATCAGACAATCTGTGTGGGC
>NZ_JAQRFJ010000200.1:0-727 GCF_028599065.1 Xenorhabdus sp. PR6a
TTAAGCGTGTAGGTGGGCAGTCTTGGTAAATCCGGATTGCTGATAACACTGAGGCGTGACGACGAGGCACTACGGTGCTGAAGTGACAGATGCCCTGCTTCCAGGAAAAGCCTCTAAGCACCAGGTAACATTGAATCGTACCCCAAACCGACACAGGTGGTCAGGTAGAGAATACTCAGGCGCTTGAGAGAACTCGGGTGAAGGAACTAGGCAAAATGGTGCCGTAACTTCGGGAGAAGGCACGCCGGCACTAGGTGAAGTGACTTGCTCACGGAGCCGAAGCCGGCCGCAGATACCAGCTGGCTGCAACTGTTTAATAAAAACACAGCACTGTGCAAACACGAAAGTGGACGTATACGGTGTGACGCCTGCCCGGTGCTGGAAGGTTAATTGATGGGGTTAGCCGCAAGGCGACGCTCTTGATCGAAGCCCCAGTAAACGGCGGCCGTAACTATAACGGTCCTAAGGTAGCGAAATTCCTTGTCGGGTAAGTTCCGACCTGCACGAATGGCGTAATGATGGCCAGGCTGTCTCCACCCGAGACTCAGTGAAATTGAACTCGCTGTGAAGATGCAGTGTACCCGCGGCAAGACGGAAAGACCCCGTGAACCTTTACTATAGCTTGACACTGAACCTTGAGCCTTGATGTGTAGGATAGGTGGGAGGCTGTGAAGTGCGGACGCCAGTCTGCACGGAGCCATCCTTGAAATACCACCCTTGAATGTTT
>NZ_JAQRFJ010000201.1:0-707 GCF_028599065.1 Xenorhabdus sp. PR6a
ACAAAGAATTAGACAGCATCGGGCTTTATGCTTGTAGCCTGATGCTTTCTATATATATATATCGGCATTAATTAGCAATGAATACCTGAGGAAACTATGTCTGAAGATCCAATATTAAAATTCAAGACTTGGTGGGATGAAGTCAAAAACAACCTGAATTTGAAACATCCCAATGCAGTTTGTGTATCTACTCTCGATGAAAAAGGCTTTCCTTCAGGACGTTTTGTTGACTTAAAAGCAGTAAACAATGGGGGGTTTATTTTCTGTACCTATTTGGATTCAAAAAAAGGGCAAGAACTGCAACGTAATCCAAAAATCTCCCTAACATTTTGGTGGGAAGGTGTTGGTTACCAAGTCCGAGTTACAGGCCTCGCCTTTGAAATATCAGAATCAGACGCAGAAAAATATTGGTACTCTCGTACCCGAGATGCCCAAATAACCACTCTAAGCTGTCAGCAAAGTCAATTATTATCCTCAGAGCAAAAATTACGTAAGCAAGTTGTTCAAGTTATAGGAACATTAAGTGATAATCCCATTCCAAAACCAAAAAATTGGGGAGGATATCGAGTAGAACCTAATACAATCGAGTTTTTAACTTTCAAAGAAGATCGGTTACATCTACGAGAACTCTATTTAAAGAAAAATGGTACTTGGCAAAAATATTTGTTACAACCTTAAAAATTTAGATACGATGCTGTAACTGATAA
>NZ_JAQRFJ010000202.1:0-692 GCF_028599065.1 Xenorhabdus sp. PR6a
AAATAGGAGGGCTAAACTTGCGGAAACATGAGGACGGAATATTTACAAAAAATTTCAATTACATAACTTAATGTCTTTAACATAAGTAGTCGGTGACATCCATGAAATTTTTTCACAAACCAAATAGCCATCGTTTTTCAGTTGATAACCTACAAAAAAAGATATCGGAAAACCGATAATTAATGAAATAAACATTAACTTGCTCAAATATTTCACTATACATTCATTATATTTTGGCAATCTATTAAATATGAAGAAAAAAGCAGACCCTGCCATAGAATAAAATATTAGTGGAAATGATAAAAAGTACATTACAACCGCACCAGAAAACACTATCAAATCTTTCATAAGCACTAAAGAAATAATGTATTCGCTAACAGGAATCATAATGCTTGTAACTACAATAAGCATTATCAAAGAGCCTAATAATTTAATGTATTTATTCTTCATCTAATATTACCTAATCCATTAAATATTTGTTGCAGGTTAGCCTCTGGTGTTCTTTTCTTTCTATCAATCTCATTTTTAATATATTTTATAACTTTATCACTTATTTGATATTGTTTATCAAGATAATCCAGTCCTATAGCTACCCCTATCCCAACGAGGAATACAATACCTGCTACGGCAACAACACTTCCCCCTACAAGCGCAGTAGCTGTTAATAATGAACCTACAGCCCAAGAGGAAGC
>NZ_JAQRFJ010000203.1:0-666 GCF_028599065.1 Xenorhabdus sp. PR6a
CAGCCGCCCTTCAATAGGGCGCGTTTCCAGGGCATGACTCAGGGCACGGCAGACCAGCTCTGCATCCGGTGAGGAAGAGATGGCCATGCCCACCACGCGGCGGGAAAATAAATCCATCACCACCGCGAGGTAACGCCAACCTTCCTGTGTACGAATGTAGGTGATGTCCCCGCACCACCGGGTATTTGGGCTGGCCGGGGCAAAATGCTGCTGCAAAAAATCCGGCGACGCCACGTGCTCTTTCCCCGGTGGACGATAACGGTGGGCCCCCGGCTGACGGCTTTGCAGGCCGCATTCCTGCATTAGCCGGCGAGCCAGCCAGCGCCCAACCGGTGTGCCCTCATGGGTCAGCAAGTGGCTCAGGGAGCGGCTGCCGATGGCCCCCCGACTTTGGTTATACAACTCACGGGTCCGGATGCGCAGCCGCAGACGTTCTGTATCGACAGGACGTTCCCGCCAATCGTAATAGGCGCTGCGTGACACCTTAAATGCCTGACAGAGTTCCGTGACCGGCCATTGGGCGCTCAGCCGTGTGATCAACAAGTAGCACCACTGCGTATCTCGCTCATCAACACGGCCGCCTGCTTTAGAATGTCTTTTTCCATTTCCAGACGCCTGACCTGTTTTTCCAACGCCTGTATCTGGCGTTGTTCGGGCGTTAAGGCT
>NZ_JAQRFJ010000204.1:0-664 GCF_028599065.1 Xenorhabdus sp. PR6a
TTTATCTAACGATGTTTACACTGTAACAATTGGTGCAGCCAATATAGATCTAACAAGCTATACCTCTGCCAAACTCATTTATGAAGATTCCAACCCAGGGAAAATTATTTCGACACCAGGTGGCGTCGGTAGAAATATTGCTCAGAACATTGCTCTATTAAAAAATTAAAGTTATTTAATTTCTGTTATTGGTGATGATTCATATGGAAAAACACTATTTGAGCAAACAAAATCAGCCGGTGTTAACGTTAAATATTTATATAAATTAGAAGGAGAAAAAACATCAATTTGCAATTCTATTATTGACGAAAATGGAAAGTGTATCGTTGCTGTTAATGATATGTGCATTCTGGAAAAACTCACACCAACTTTATTATCTCAATCTAAATCTTTAATCCAACATGCGAGCGTATTAGTGGTTGACTGTAACTTAACGGAAGAAGCCTTAGACTGGTTATTTAATCGTGCCGATACTGTTCCCATTTTTGTTGATACTGTTTCCAGAGCCAAGGCATCCAAAATCCGCCATTTACTATCGCATATCCATACCTTGAAGCCCAATCGTACCGAAGCAGAAATTCTGAGTGGGATAAAAATTGAAACTCAAGAAGATGCCGCGGATGCTGCACATTGGTTTCATCAACATGGCATCCAACGCTTAATT
>NZ_JAQRFJ010000205.1:0-663 GCF_028599065.1 Xenorhabdus sp. PR6a
GGATGACTTGTGGCTGGGGGTGAAAGGCCAATCAAACCGGGAGATAGCTGGTTCTCCCCGAAAGCTATTTAGGTAGCGCCTCGTGAACTCATCTTCGGGGGTAGAGCACTGTTTCGGCTAGGGGGCCATCCCGGCTTACCAACCCGATGCAAACTGCGAATACCGAAGAATGTTATCACGGGAGACACACGGCGGGTGCTAACGTCCGTCGTGAAGAGGGAAACAACCCAGACCGCCAGCTAAGGTCCCGAAGTCATGGTTAAGTGGGAAACGAAGTGGGAAGGCTCAGACAGCCAGGATGTTGGCTTAGAAGCAGCCATCATTTAAAGAAAGCGTAATAGCTCACTGGTCGAGTCGGCCTGCGCGGAAGATGTAACGGGGCTAAACCATGCACCGAAGCTGCGGCAGCGACACGTTTGTGTTGTTGGGTAGGGGAGCGTTCTGTAAGCCGTTGAAGGTTGGTCGTGAGGCTGGCTGGAGGTATCAGAAGTGCGAATGCTGACATAAGTAACGATAAAGCGGGTGAAAAACCCGCTCGCCGGAAGACCAAGGGTTCCTGTCCAACGTTAATCGGGGCAGGGTGAGTCGACCCCTAAGGCGAGGCTGAAAAGCGTAGTCGATGGGAAACAGGTGAATATTCCTGTACTCGGTGTTACTGCGAAG
>NZ_JAQRFJ010000206.1:0-633 GCF_028599065.1 Xenorhabdus sp. PR6a
TGGTGGGTAGTTTGACTGGGGCGGTCTCCTCCCAAAGCGTAACGGAGGAGCACGAAGGTTGGCTAAGCATGGTCGGACATCATGCGGTTAGTGCAATGGCATAAGCCAGCTTGACTGCGAGCGTGACGGCGCGAGCAGGTGCGAAAGCAGGTCATAGTGATCCGGTGGTTCTGAATGGAAGGGCCATCGCTCAACGGATAAAAGGTACTCCGGGGATAACAGGCTGATACCGCCCAAGAGTTCATATCGACGGCGGTGTTTGGCACCTCGATGTCGGCTCATCACATCCTGGGGCTGAAGTAGGTCCCAAGGGTACGGCTGTTCGCCGTTTAAAGTGGTACGCGAGCTGGGTTTAGAACGTCGTGAGACAGTTCGGTCCCTATCTGCCGTGGGCGCTGGAAGATTGAAAGGGGCTGCTCCTAGTACGAGAGGACCGGAGTGGACGCACCACTGGTGTTCGGGTTGTCATGCCAATGGCACTGCCCGGTAGCTAAGTGCGGAAGAGATAACCGCTGAAAGCATCTAAGCGGGAAACTTGCCTTGAGATGAGTCTTCCCTTGTCCCTAGAGGGCACTAAAGGAACGTTCGAGACGAGGACGTGGATAGGCCGGGTGTGTAAGCGTCGCGAGACGT
>NZ_JAQRFJ010000207.1:0-612 GCF_028599065.1 Xenorhabdus sp. PR6a
TTTCCTAGTCGTTTTTTATAGTTACTGGTATCCTGTAGAAAAAAATTTGAGGGATGCTCCACCACCAGATGAGGTGTTGGAGAATGTATCTATTTCGGTTAGTGTATCGCCTCCCATAAATAACCCTTCTACACCTGCTTTATGAAGTGAATCGTAACATTCTCTTGCATAGTAGCTATCAGCAACACTTAATGGACCTGCGGCAAAGAAGGAATAATCGTTAGGCGATAAAAAGACACTGTTTAGAAACTCTTTTTCAAAGATAAAATCTATAATTTTCTCTTGTAATTTAATATCAGTAAAATTGCGTAAATTTCGTCTTCCTTCCATATCTTCTACAATTAGTTTTCTTGGGATATATATTTTAGACAATAAAGTAGCAGGAAATTGAATATTAAAATAAGCGGATCTGCCAATATTTATCCCTATGGTTTTTAACACACTATTGAGAACCAAGCCACCAATAATAATCTTATACACGCTTGAAATACCTTTATGAGAAAGTAGGAACTTAACCTTTTCTATTTTATTTCCTCCTAGAATTAATAACGTTTTCTGGTTAGAAAAAAGTTTTTTACGCCATGTTTGCAAACCTTTTAACTCCTGCTGGAT
>NZ_JAQRFJ010000208.1:0-586 GCF_028599065.1 Xenorhabdus sp. PR6a
TCTTAATCGATAACCCTTTATTTAAGATAGAAAAAAGGCTTCATTTGTGATTGGATAATTGTCGCCAAACAAACCCTCAAAACACGCATGAAGCCTATGACAATTATCTGTACTAGCTCAGACCTGACCTGATGAGATGGACGTCCCACATGGCGTCAATTATACCAAAATGAAATAGCATACTCATTTTACGGGAGCGTCCATCATGCGTAATAAAATTCTTGGTATTGATTTAGCAAAATCGGTCTTTCAGCTCTGTTTGCTCGACGGTAATCGCGTTATCTTTAATAAAAAAATGACCCGCAATCGGCTACTGGATGCTGTCAGGCAAATGGAACCCGGGACTTTGGTGGCAATGGAGGCTTGTAGCACTGCCCACTATTGGGGGCGAATGATTGAGGCTCTTGGCTTTGAGGTTTGCCTTATCCCCCCTCAGCACGTTAAAGCTTTCGTCAAAAACCATAAAAATGATGCCAATGACGCTTTGGCAATTTGTGAAGCAGCCAATCGGCCTGATATGCATTTTGTGCCGGTAAAAACCCTTTCTCAACAGGATCTGTGTGCACTCCATAATGTCCGACAGTCA
>NZ_JAQRFJ010000209.1:0-577 GCF_028599065.1 Xenorhabdus sp. PR6a
CAACTTGACAGGGAAAAAATAACTTATTTATCTTTTATGTCCTCATTATCCTCTTCTTCATCATCAATATGCCAACTGTGCAATATTCGGTGGACGAAAGGCGTCACGACCATTCCTATAGCGATAAAAAAGATAGCCTGAAGAAATAACCCATAAATGGCAGCGAAATATTTTCCCAGTGTGCTGGCCGGTTCAATATGCAGGTTTTGCGTTCCAATCATGGAGACAGAATTCAATATTGCATCAGGAATAGCATGACTTTCAATCAAGAAAAAACCCAGTACGCCAGGGATAATACCGATCAGAAAGATGATGAACGCATGAAAAAGAAAGCGTAGTATCCGTAAAAGAAATCGGTCCAGGCTAATTAATTTATCAGTAAATTTTTCCATATCAGATCTCCACTAATAAATTAGTCACCCTGGTGATTGTATGTTAGTTTTTATTTTTATCAATGATCCGTTATCACTAACGATTGCTTAAAATACCTTTAAATAGTTTATCCCCAGTGATACTTCCCTATCCCAAAAACAGGGCACGAGCATACTTTGATCACGTGTTACCCAAAGAAGACGCT
>NZ_JAQRFJ010000021.1:0-49874 GCF_028599065.1 Xenorhabdus sp. PR6a
CTACTTGACGGGCTGTTAATTTCATTTGGGGGTATCTCTTATAGGGGTACATTTTATACCCCTATAAGAGATACCCCCAATTGATAGTGGATTTCAATAGATTTAGTTAGACCAAATCAGACTAAAAACCCAATCAATTATCTGAATTTAATAGCTTTTATTGAAAGCAAAAGACTACACAGGACAACAAATGGCGGAGATCACAGGAGTTGAACCTGTCGGAGGTCGCTGGCGGCCCCATCTGGGTTTGAAGCCCAGCCGCCCCACCGGGGACGATGATCTTCCATTAACAACTTAATGATGAGCAGGGATTATAGCTCGTTCCTATGAATATCTAAACTTCCCCCGTGAGTTCACAGATCTCTGACAGAAAAAGAACCTAATGATTCGCATAAAAGAGCGGTATTCGCATTGAACTCACGGTATCTTATCCCCATCTATCGTCAACAACCCATTGGGCTATAGTGCCGGTTTGCGCCTATACCCAACTACACATATAAGGCGCTCATTATGACTAATCCGTTACTGACACCTTCTGCATTGCCCAAGTTCTCTGCAATCGAACCAAAACATGTCGTGCCTGCTGTGAAAGAGACGTTAGCCAATTACCGTCAAGTCATTGAGAAAATTTTATCCGAAAACGCCGCTTTTACTTGGGATAATCTGTGTCAGCCCATTTCAGAAGAGAAAGATAGACTTTCCCGCATGTGGTCGCCCGTCGGACACTTGAATGCGGTCAAGAATAGTCCAGAACTTCGCGAAGCCTATGAGCAAAGCCTGCCTCTGCTCTCCGAATTCGACACCTGGCTGGGGCAGCACAAAGGGTTATATCAAGCTTATAAATCGCTGAAAGAGAGTCAATCCTTCGAAGCCCTTTCCCAGCCACAGCGCAAGGTGGTTGAAGATACGCTGCGTGATTTTGAATTAAGCGGCATTGGTTTGCCAGAAGAGAAACAGCAACGTTACGGTGAAATTACCGCACGTTTGTCTGAGTTGGGTGCAAAGTTCGGCAATAATGTGCTGGATGCCACAATGGGATGGACTAAGCTGATTACCGATGAGTGCGAGCTGGCCGGCCTGCCCGAAAGTGCCAAGGCTGCCGCCAAAGCCGCCGCTGAGGCCAAGGGGCTGGCGGGATGGTTGCTGACGCTGAATATGCCAAGTTATCTGCCCGTCATGACCTATGCCGATGATCGTGAACTGCGCAAGGAAATGTATTACGCCTATACGACCCGCGCTTCCGGGCAAGGCTCCGATGCCGGCAAATGGGATAACAGTGACGTGATGGCGGAAATACTGGCGCTGCGTCATGAACTCGCCCAATTGCTGGGATTCAAAAGCTATGCTGAAAGCTCCCTCGCGACCAAAATGGCGCAAACACCCCAGCAAGTGCTCGATTTCCTGCATGATCTTGCCAAACGCGCCCATCAACAAGGTCTGGATGAGTTGGCCACACTCACCGATTTCGCCAAATCTCACTACGGTGTTGAAGTGCTGGACGCGTGGGATCTGACTTATTATAGCGAGAAGCAAAAACAGCATGACTTCTCTATTGATGATGAACAACTGCGGCCTTATTTCCCTGAACAACGGGCGCTGGAAGGGCTGTTTGAAGTGGTTCACCGCATTTATGGCATCACCGCCAAAGAGCGCCATGATGTGGAGACTTGGCATCCTGATGTGCGTTTCTTTGAGCTGTATGATGATCAACAGGTCTTGCGCGGCAGTTTCTATTTAGATCTTTATGCGCGTGAGCATAAACGCGGTGGTGCATGGATGGACAGCTATGTCGGCAGAATGCGTCACGCCTCTGGCGAACTGCAAAATCCCGTTGCTTATCTGACTTGTAACTTCAACGAGCCAGTCGGTGATCAGCCCGCTCTGTTTACGCACAATGAAGTCATCACGCTGTTCCATGAGTTTGGGCATGGCCTGCATCATATGCTGACCCAGATTGATGCCTTGGATGTGGCCGGTATCAATGGCGTACCGTGGGATGCGGTAGAGTGTCCAAGTCAGTTTATGGAAAACTGGTGTTGGGAACCAGAAGCACTGGCGTTTATCTCCGGCCACTATCAGACTGGGGAGCCTCTGCCAAAAGAGATGCTGGATAATATGCTGGCCGCCAAAAACTATCAGGCCGCCATGAAAATTCTGCGTCAGCTTGAGTTTGGCCTGTTCGATTTTCGCCTGCATGCGGAATATGATCCCACTAAGGGAGCGCAAGTTCTGGAAACGCTGCAAGCCGTGAAAAAACAGGTCTCTGTTGTGCCAACGCCAGATTGGGGACGCTTCCCGCACTCCTTTAGCCATATCTTTAATGGCGGTTATGCAGCGGGTTATTACAGTTATCTGTGGGCGGATGTTCTGGCCGCCGATGCCTATTCTCGCTTCTCAGAAGAGGGGATATTCAATCGCACAACCGGTCAGTCCTTCCTCGACAATATCTTGACCCGTGGCGGCTCAGACGATCCCATGACACTGTTTATCCGCTTCCGTGGCCGTGAACCAGAACTGGATGCTATGTTAGAGAGCTACGGCATCGGCGGATAATCACCTGTGAAGATTTGTTTGATTTGTGAAGAAGGCGCTGACCACAGCGCCTTAACGCGTTTGGCTGAACGTTGGAATTTGATCCACGATGAATCGTCCGTCATGGCGCTGGTATTGACTGCCGAACGGCTGGAATTACACAAGCGCGATGAACCTAAGCTGGGCGGGATTTATGTCGATTTTGTCGGCGGGACGATGGCACATCGCCGCCGCTTTGGAGGCGGTCGTGGCGAAGCCGTCGCGAAAGCCGTCGGCATCAAGAAAGATTATTTACCTGATGTCGTGGATGCCACCGCCGGATTGGGACGTGATGCTTTCGTGCTGGCTTCTGTCGGCTGTCATGTCAGGATGCTGGAACGCCACCCGGTGGTTGCCGCGTTGCTGGATGACGGTCTACAACGTGGCTATCAGGATGCTGAGATTGGTGGCTGGCTGAAAGAGCGTTTGACCCTGATCCACGCTTCAGGCATTACCGCTTTAGCTGATATCACGCCACCGCCGGATGTGGTTTATCTCGACCCAATGTATCCGCATAAACAAAAAAGCGCGCTGGTCAAAAAAGAGATGCGCGTTTTCCAGTCGCTGGTAGGGGCAGATGAAGATGCTGACAGTCTGCTGGCACCTGCCCGCGCACTGGCGAAACGTCGGGTGGTGGTGAAACGGCCGGATTATGCACAACCACTGGCAGACGTTAAGGCGTCAGCCGCCGTGACCACCAAAAACCACCGCTTCGATATTTATCCCTGTTGAGCGCGTTTCTTATCCAGGGCTATACAATGCCCTGTGATAACATCGCATCCGCGACTTTGACAAAGCCGGCGATATTCGCGCCTTGTACGTAGTTGGTTTGTTTCCCTTCTCCGCCATACTCTACGCAAGCCTGATGGATATCGAGCATAATGTGATGCAAGCGAATATCCACTTTTTCCGCTTTCCAGCTCAGGCGCGCTGCGTTCTGCGCCATCTCCAGCCCCGACGTTGCCACGCCCCCCGCATTGGCGGCCTTACCGGGTGCAAATAAAACACCTGCTTCAAGGAAAGCCTCAGTCGCCGCAATCGTCGCCGGCATGTTGGCGCCTTCCGCAACCGCTTTCACTCCGTTTTTAATCAGCGTGTTCGCCGCGTCCAAATCCAGTTCGTTCTGGGTTGCACAAGGCAGGGCAATATCAACAGGAACAGACCACGGATCTTGCCCCTTAAGGAAAGTCAGTCCACGCTCTTTGGCATACTCTTCCACACGGCCGTAACGCTGATTTTTGATCTCTGCAAGATGGGCCAGTTTCTCCGGCGTAAAACCGTCTTCATCCACTACCGTCCCGCCTGAATCCGATGCTGTAACCACTGTCGCCCCCAGTTCCAGACATTTTTCAATGGAATACTGGGCGACATTTCCCGCGCCAGACACAGAGACCCGCATCCCTTCAATCCCCATGCCATGACGCTTAAGCATTTCATGGGTGAAATAAACCAATCCATATCCGGTCGCTTCAGGCCGGATCAAACTGCCACCAAAAGACAACCCTTTACCCGTAAAAACGCACGCCGTATTGTTGGACAGTTTTTTCATCATGCCCGCCATAAAACCCACTTCACGACCACCTACGCCGATATCACCGGCAGGCACGTCGGTATCCGGCCCCAAATAGCGATAAAGTTCGGTCATCAAGGCCTGACAGAATCGCATGATTTCACCGTGGCTTTTCCCTTTGGGATCGAAATCAGAACCGCCTTTCCCGCCGCCCATCGGCAATGTTGTTAGCGCATTTTTCAAGGTCTGCTCAAAGCCTAAGAATTTCAGGATGGAAAGATTCACCGAAGGGTGAAAACGCATCCCTCCTTTAAATGGCCCAATGGCAGAATTGAATTGCACTCGCCACGCACGATTAACCTGTACTTTCCCTTGATCATCCACCCAGCAGACGCGGAATTGGATTACCCGTTCCGGCTCCACCAGACGTTCCAATAATCCCTGCTCACAATATTGCGGGTTTTGTTGCAGAAAAGGCCAGAGAGAGGTCAACACTTCTCGTACTGCCTGTAAGTATTCGACTTGATGCTGATTGCGGGATTGAACCGAATCGAGAAATGAGACTAAAGATGATGATACATTCATTTTGGGCTTCCTTTTTGTCATTCAGAAGTGATGACCCCCAGCCATTTTCCATATTATTCTGTTGTCGAAAATGTGAGGAAATTACGGTTTGCTTTCTGAATATATCACTATTCCATGCTTAAAATTCAACAACTATTTTTTATAGGTTTTCTCAAAAATAACTTTGACAGTTTCTAAAGCAGTTTCATCCTCTTTTCTGACGCCAAAAAAATCGCCTGCATAAGCAGGCGATTTTACGGAATAAAATATCAACCGAAGATTATTCTTCGTCACGCAAAGGTACGATCAACATATCAATATGAACGGTGTTAATAAGCTGGCGGGCAGAAGACATCAACTTGCTCCAAAAATCCTGATGATGACCACATACAACCAAATCCATATCGTACTTTTTAATCGCATCAACAAGGACTTGCCCTAAATCACCGCTGCCACTCAATGTTTCCTGAACGGGATAACCTGCACCAGCAGATAATTCTTTCAGGGAATTGCGCGTTTCATCCGCAATACGTTCCTGCATATCGCCAAGGTTTACGTCAATCAGGCCGGTATAAAGATCAGAGTAGTTAACATCAACATGGATCAGGGACACTTTGGCATTGTACGGTTTCGCCATTGACACTGCTTTTTCCACCAAAATCTGACTTTCTGGAGATAAGTCAACCGCAACAAGAATGTGTTTATAAGCCATAAGAACTCCTTCCATAACGTCGATTAAATGGATTGGCAACATTAAACGCCATGATTCGATGTTTATACTATAACTGCTCAATGTGCCTTTTGAGTGTTGTTTCGATCACAACTTATTGTTTTGCTTCCCGGCAGGCTATCCATAATAAAGAATAATACGCCCTACGATAATACCTAATGGACACTGTATTTTTACCAAAGATTTAATATAGTTATTACTCAAATAAAAACTTTTCCGCTGGGTTTCTTCTTTACGGTCAACATCAGACGGGCAGCCTAAGCAACTGTTGCTGCCGCGATCAGGAGGGGGAAGTATGTTCAATACCACTGCATTATTTTGGGCAGTTTGCCTTATCTGCATGATTAATATCATTCGCTATTTTTCTTCGCTCCGTGTACTTCTGTCAATTTTACGCGAGTCAGATCCCATGCTGTATCAAGCCATTGATGGAAATGGTTTTTTTAAAACTCATGGTCAGTTCAATAAACAGATTAGGCTAGTCCGTTATATCAACTCACAAAGTTATATCAACCATCACGATCCTGATGTCGTCTTGCTGTGCGAAAGGATGAGGAAGCAATTTATATTGATGGAAATGCTCTGTGGCGTTGTTCTGCTATGCCTGATAGCGATTGTGATTTAGCGTAAGTTTGCGAGATGAATATAAACCAAAAACCAATGAAAATAAAAAAGGTTGGCCTGCAATAGCGAGCAGCCAACCTTTTTCTAAAACGTCATCAGATCAGTTTCAAGGCGATCCAATACAGTACGCCTGACAATGCAATGGAAATCGGCAACGTCAACACCCACGCCAGCATGATATTTTTGATGGTCTTGCCTTGCACACCACCACCATCAACCAGCATCGTACCGGCTACCGCAGAAGAGAGCACTTGTGTCGTGGAGACGGGCATCCCCGTATAACTGGCAACACCAATAGAAACCGCAGCAGTAACCTGAGCAGAAACACCTTGCGCATAAGTCATGCCTTTTTTGCCGATCTTCTCACCGATAGTCACAGCAACACGTTTCCAACCCACCATGGTGCCCAACGACAAGGCAAGCGCCACTGCAATAATGATCCATAATGGTGCATATTCCACCGTATTTAGCAGATCTTTACGCAGTTTATTCAGGAAACGCGCATCTTCATGGCTGGTTTCTGGTAACTTAGCCACTGCGTTGGCCGTATCAGTGATACACATCAGCATACGGCGCATGCTGTTGCGTTGCTCCGGGTTCAACTCGCTGAAATGATGGATATTCGCCAGCATATTTTCAGTCTTGTTCAGCACCACTAAAGCGCGTGAGTTATCGCAATGGAACGTCATATCAGGCTGCTCTTCAACCGAAGAAGTCGCGGCTGGATACAGCTCAATGGCATGAGCCAATGCCGGGGCATGTTGCCCATAATACTGTTGCAAGTGGACAACGGCATCATGAGTGCGAGCAATGTCATAACTGGTTGAATTCATATTGACGACAAAACCCGCAGGCGCAACGCCAATCAGAACCAGCATAATCAAACCAATGCCTTTCTGACCATCGTTTGCGCCATGGGAGAAACTCACACCAACAGCCGAGAGGATCAGGGCAGTCCGTGTCCAGAATGGCGGTTTACGTTTACCATCCTGTTTTTCACGCTCAACCGGCGTCATGTGGATACGACGACGTTTTTTTGTACCGCTCCAATAGCGACGCAATAAAAACACCATCGCTCCGGCAATCACCAGACCGACAAGAGGGGACAGGATCAAGGACATGAAAATCTGTATCATCTTCGGAATATTCAAGGCATCAACCACCGAAGAACTGGTCACTATCGCATTGGTCAGGCCGATGCCAATAATAGAGCCAATCAACGTATGGGAACTTGATGCAGGAATACCGAAATACCACGTACCTAAATTCCAGATGATCGCCGCCAGCAGCATGGAAAACACCATCGCCAAGCCGTGAGCCGAACTGACATTGAGCAGAAGATCCGTAGGGAGTAGATGCACAATCGCATAAGCGACACTTAATCCACCAAGAAGCACACCCAAAAAATTAAAAACCCCAGCCATAACAACGGCAAGCTGCGAACGCATCGCCCGGGTATAAATAACAGTTGCTACTGCGTTTGCGGTATCATGAAACCCATTGATGGCTTCATAGAAAAGCACAAACAACAGAGCAAGCACTAACATAAGGCCGGTATAAAATTCCAGGCCAGTAAACAGATGTAGCATAGACGTTAAGCCAGTTAGTAGGACATGAACGCGCGCATTATCAGTGACAAACGTTAGCGGGAAAAGAGAAATATGACCTTTTTTTGATTTAATGCGGGTTAAATAGCATAAAAAACCTTGCATTTATTAAATATATCAAAGAGTTATTTAATTTTACTCTTTTGATATTTTTTTGATGAAAAATAACTTCTTACCGCAGAAAGTTAAACCAAATGTCTATTTTTCTCTGTAGTTCGTGAACAGAGCCCTCACAATGCAGTGAATTCCTACAATTAACTCGGCCGAAAGAGACAAATGAATGGAAAAATTTGATGTAGTGATTATTGGTGCTGGCGCTGCCGGCTTATTTTGTGCTGCGCAGGCAGGGCAAGCCGGATTAAATGTTCTGGTACTGGATAATGGCAAAAAAGCCGGCCGTAAGATTTTGATGTCTGGTGGAGGGCGCTGCAATTTTACCAACCTGTATACCGAACCGGCGGCCTACCTTTCTGCCAATCCCCATTTTTGTAAGTCAGCACTTGCTCGCTATACCCAGTGGGATTTTATTGATCTGGTCCAACGCCATGCCATTCCTTATCACGAAAAAACCTTGGGGCAGCTTTTCTGCGACGACTCAGCGCAACAAATTTTGGATCTGCTGTTGAAAGAGTGCGAAACAGGAAAGGTCACCATTCGGCTACGCAATGAAGTCACCCATGTCGAGAAGAAAGAGCCGGGTTTTGTTATTACCACAGCCGGGAAAGAAGTAAGTACGCACTCACTTGTTGTCGCCTCCGGGGGTTTGTCCATGCCCGGCTTGGGTGCCTCTCCTTTGGGTTACCGCATCGCAGAGCAATTTGGCCTCAATATCCTGCCTACACGCGCGGCACTCGTTCCTTTTACTCTGCATAAACCGCTACTGGAACAACTCCAAACGCTCTCCGGTGTCGCGGTGCCTTCTGTGGTGACCGCAGAAGATGGCACCCTATTCAGGGAAAATGTTTTGTTCACCCATCGCGGTCTTTCCGGCCCGGCTATTTTGCAGATCTCCAGCTATTGGCAGCCCGGTGAATATGTGAGTATTAACTTACTTCCTGATACCGACTTAGACCATTTTCTGGATAAAGAACGGGAATCCCATCCCAACCAGAGTTTAAAAAACACGCTGGCGAAATTACTGCCCAAACGTTTGGTGGAATGTTTGCAATCTCTTGGACAATTACCGGAACTGTCCCTGAAACAACTGAATCCGGCACAGAAAAAAACCTTGCTCACCACCCTGCAAGGCTGGCAGGTTCAACCCAATGGTACGGAAGGCTATCGCACGGCGGAAGTCACGCTTGGCGGCGTGGATACCCATGAGTTGTCATCAAAAACCATGGAAGCCCATAAGGTGAAAGGGCTGTACTTTATTGGCGAAGTGGTTGATGTCACCGGCTGGCTTGGGGGATATAACTTCCAGTGGGCATGGAGCTCGGCATGGGCTTGTGCGCAGGCGTTGGTATCCGGGAACCGGGAATAAAATAGCCGCTTGTTCACTTTGGCAGATGGCGTTGGTTGGCGACTAACACCATCTGTGTGTACGCTGAGAAGAAGACAGATACAGCATCGGTTAATTTTGAGGCTGTATAACAGGCTTCTCATTCAGCAAGCGGTTTAACCCATTGATGACCCCTTCTCGGGTTTCATTTTTCCTGATTGCCGCATAGACATCAATATTCAGGGATTGAGCCACATCATCCACTAATTCCCGGTAACAAAGCCCTTCTTGATTAAAGGTACACATGGAACGGGGCATAAGGGCCATGCCTTTTCCTTTTGCAATAGAGGAAAGCATCACCAGAGAATCATCGGGTTCCTTGCGCCTTTTCAATAAGAAAGGCAAGCGCTGAAAATATTTTTCACATTTGTCATAAAAAACAGGATTTGCATTCCTTGAAAACCAAAAGAGCGGAAGATCTGCAACATCGGTAAGCGAAATTTTTTCCTTCAGACTGCTGGGGTGAGATGATGGAATGGCAAGTAAAAGTGGTTCCCGATAAAGCCAGTGAAATTTAAAATCATGCTCACTATGCAGGCTCTGCTCTCCCGTAATCACAATATCCATTTGTCCTTTCGAAAGAAAATTCAAAAGTTGACTGGAAGTCAAGTGCTGCGTATCAATGTCGTCTTCAAACATGAGTGTTTTTATTTTATACCCAAGTTCTGGTATATTATCGAAATTCAGTGTCCTGGTCAGACCAATCCGTAAATGCGTTCTATCATTTTTAATTTCGCGCATAAACAACGTAAATCCATTGATAAGATATGTTGCTTTTTCAACCAGTATCTGACCAGCATCGGTCAGGTGAACCTCATGAGTATTACGAGCAAAAAGTTCACACCCAAGAATTTCCTCAAGACATTTTATATGTCGAGTCAGGGGGGGTTGCGTCATACGTAACCTCTCTGCGGCTCTTCTAAAATTAAGCTCCTGAGCAACGGCTAAAAAACATTGTAACTGTTTTATGCTGGGTAGCTTATTGTTAATGCTGTCCACAGATTCTCCATTCATTGAGTGACCTATTGGGTGACCAGTACATGGTCATCTTACTTTGTCACCTTATCTCACTCCAATTTTTTTGGCGGGTTATTGGTTTCTATCATTTTGAAACGCGATTTAACCCAGCCAGCGAAAAATGCCTTGATATAAAAAATGAATCACAAAATTAACAATTCTCATGAATTTTTATAATGCTAATTTTATACGCGGAATTCATAACCATTGCGTATTTAATATCTCTGCAAAATAAGTGATGGGATAATATTTAATACTTATTAAAGGTCGTAATTTATGGCTTCAGAAATTAAAAGTCCTGAAATGACATTCAGGACATGGTTAGCTTTATTTATTCTCTCTATCGCAACATTTACTATTGTGACAACGGAATTGGCTCCGGTCGGTCTGCTAACCCCTATTGCAGCAGGGCTTTCCACGTCAGAATCCAGTATTGGCATGACAGTCTCACTTTACGCCTGGGTGGGTGCACTGAGTGCCCTTTTTGCCTCCGTATTTCTGGGTAATTTACCCAAAAAGAGACTGTTGTTAACGCTAACCGTCATTCTATTCGTATCCAATGTCTTGTCTGCAACGGTTGATTCATTTGAAGTACTACTGATTGCCCGCGTCGTTGGTGCTCTGGCACACGGTGCGTTTTGGGCGATGATCGGCGCTACAGCCGTGGCAATGGTGCCACCAAAATATCTGGGTGCAGCGACGTCGATTGTCTTTGGTGGGGTATCCGCCGCCAGCGTATTTGGTGTCCCTCTGTCTAACTATATAGGATTGAATTTTGGTTGGCGTCAGGCATTCTGGTTAATGGCTGTGCTCAGTGTGAGTGCATTTATGGGTATTATGCTGATTGTCCCTAAGATCACCGCCAAAAGCACGATGGGTATTCACGCCTTAAAAAGCGTTCTGGGTTCAGCCACACTGTGGAAAATCTATTCCGCCACACTATTTGCTATCTCCGCACATTTTGCCGCTTTTACTTTTATCGAATCTTGGCTTCATTCACAACCCACACTGTCTAAAAATTTCATTCCTGCAACCCTATTCATTTATGGGATTGCAGGTCTGGCAGGTAATTTCCTCACGGGGATAATTATTGATAAATATTTAAAAGCGACTGTCGTCCTGTCGGCTTTACTTATCGGTATTGTGCTTTTGCTGTTAGGTAATAACCCAGAATCATTATCACGCGTTAATATCCTGATTGCTCTGGTTGTGTGGGGAGTTTCAATCTCAGGTGTCTTCGTTGGTTTTCAAACATGGGTTCTCCGTTTAGCAGGTGATGCAGCTTTTCCGGCATCGGCTGTGTACGTTTCATTTTTTAACGGGGCAATCAGCATTGGTGCTTCAGTGGGAGCCTGGATAGGCTCAGCATTATCACTTCAGGCGTTATTTATAATAGCGGGAATAACAATTGCGTTGTCCATACTTTTCGTCACGATAATCCCCTCAAATAAACCAACTGAAAGCGGGCTTCATCGATAAAATAACCCATCGCCCGGAATTCCGGGCGGGATTAAATTGATATCAGTTAATCATTAAAATGAGTTGAAGTTCATGAACCAGCAAGGATTATACCTATTTTGACATCCATTTAATAATACAATTCTTTAATGTCACTCTCCGGGAAAAATCAAGCATACTCGTCCGTCGATTAAATGACAATTTTAAAACCTGTATATCAACGTTAATTGGATATATATTTACGTTTTATTCTGATATAAGCCTTTTTGAATGGCACGAGATAAGTTTTTCGGATGCCAGAATAATCCTCGTATTTTTCACCACTAACACCGAAGGTAAGCCTATCTTCATTTGAAGGTTGTAATTGTGTCCTAAATAACTTATCCCAAAACGAAAATATAAATCCAAAATTAATATCATGATGTTTTTTGTCACTGCTGTGATGTAATTGATGATATGCCGGACTAATAAAAACACCACGAATTAACTTCGGATATCGAATAAAGACCCTGGAATGTTGAAGATTTAAACCAAGCAGCAGCAGTATAAACATAAATACATTTTGACCAGCAAATAGAATATATGCATGATTAGAGCCAAAAAAATATCCGACGACTCCTGAGTATGTCCCGGACAACAGGCTAACCATCAAGATAAAACAACATTGGTTAACCGGATGAGAACGATAAGCTGTTAGTGGATTTAGCTCTTCTGCAATATGATGGATCTTATGAAATTCCCATAAAAAAAGAACCTTATGTGAGATATAATGTTCAAAAAAAACAGCAAAATCAAAGATCAAAAGGGAACCAAGGGTCAGAATGATACTGAGCATTATGTCAGGTTTATAATGAATTGTCGGTAACCCAGAAAGACTTAGTAAATTTATAATCTCGCCCCTGAAAACAAAGGCCGCCCCTAACACAAAGGAATAAACAAATCCAAGAAGGATCTTATCGAATAAGAATAATAGAATATCATCCCTAGCAGAACGCGATTTAAATTATGTATCCTGTATACTTCCTTAGCTGCATATAGTAAATTCTTGGTTTTTAATTTATAAGCATAAAATATTATTGCGATAATTAATGCAGAAAGCAAATACCCTAAATAAAGACCATCAGCAGGTATAAAAAAACTGATGCACGTTGATATAATGGAACCAAAAATTTATCATACACAAGCATGCTGAAATCAGTCATGATATTCCCCCAAACTCACTCCACTTATTTAACGTTACCCCTGAGAGAGTTCTCTTATAAAGCCGGATAAACCCATTGTTCTTCTGCATTCAATCTGTAATGATTTAAGAATCTCAGAATCTGATGAATGTATGAATCGAGAAAAGTTTCTCAACATGGTAACGTGTTGCCGTTCCGGAAAAGAAATATTAATAATTTCACGATCTAACAAAGGTTTCATTCCGTGTTCAACTTCAATACACATACTCGGTAATAGGTTGCCATATACAAATGAGCCACAATAGGGCATAACAAAATCGTTCAATATTAACCTTCCAAGTGTTCCAGAAATTTCACACCGTTGTTTAACAACGGATCCACGATAAGAGGCCACTCCTATAAAGGTGATATTATCCTCAGTATGACCACTTACGTTCATTTCCACTATCGCATTATCATTATCATGCAATAATATACTTGAACTATGGGTGATGGATTCAAAAGGTATAAACTTACTAATCAATCGTAGCGGATACCATCCAAGGTCCCCCATTGCTCCATCAGGCTCGAGAAGAGGATTGAATTTAATCTGACCTTTGTTTTGATCAGGCCAGAAAAATGAGGCTTCAACCCTATCAATTATGCCTATATTTTCCATGATTAGAGAGTCAAGCATTTCATACCACGTAGTATGGATAAAATGTGCTGCATCTAACCATACCAGCCCTTTATTATCGGCTTCCTGGAGAAGTTCAAATATAGACGCGGTATTAGGTAACGGTTTTTCAATTAGAGCGTGCTTATTATATTGAAGACAGTATCTAAGAAACCTTTCTTTTTCTGAAGTTGGCGTAGCAATATAGACAGCATCCAGATTATGATCAGAAAAAAAGAGTTCTTCGTTTATCATTCCCTTTTTTTCAGGTATATCATGTTTCGCACAGAAATCATGAGCCGCTAAAATATTCCTTGAAAGAACTGCTAACACATTAATATCAACACTACGGCAACTGTCGGCTATAATCCCAGCCATCATACCTGTACCTATAATACCAAGATTAATCATAATAACACCTGTAATCAAGGGACTCTGAAACATTCACTGTAAAGGTTGAACCAGCAGGAACAAAAATTTCACTGCCTTGCTCTGCAATAAATCTATCACTACCAACAATAAATTCAGCGTTACCAGATAAAATATGAAATCGTTCTGGTTCTTCAGCTAACCACCGGAACTCTCCGGTAGCCATATATCCCATAGTTACCTTTACGCCATCTGATAGAAAGTTTCTCAACACCACCTTTCCATCAAAAAAAATATGCGTCTCTTTGAATTGAAAAAGCTCAGACATGTTCTCTCCTTAAACTTTCAATATAAGCATCATCAATATGTAACTCTCTTTTTAACGGGCTGGTTATGACCTCTGGAATGGGGTCATATCCAAGATGCTCTCTTTTATCAAATCGAAGTTCACGGTTTCGTGTATAACAAAGTATCAGTTGTAATCGATTGTTATAAGGACAAGACTCACGCCAGTGCTCAAATTTTTTTCCATCCAAAATCAATCCATCCCCACAGTTCATATCAAAAGCGTCACCATCTACATATATACTCCATTCATTCTCTTCAGATGGATGAATACCTATTGACATGATATAGTCGACCGAGTTTCTATCTTTATGCTTTGGTAGAGAATAGCCTTTTTTATAGTTCCAAAGAAAAGAATAACTTGGAAACACTTCTTCACCAACATGAGAAGACATTAGGCTGCAAAAATAGCTCAACATAGCCTCACTATATGGAACAGCAAAGTACATATGAGCATCTGCGCTATCCTTATTGCCTTTTAAATGGCCTAGATTCACTGAAATTGCCAAATAACGATAAATAATATCGACTTCTTGCTCAGTTATCACTGAGGGTATAACTTTGACACCATTAAACATTTATTTTTCCTCAGTAATTTTATTGATGAAATTATCGTGTCTTGCCTGAACACGACGCTCAATATCATCTGCAGGAATACGGCTTATTTTAGACAACCAAGCGATCCCCTCAGGATTAACATGCAGTATTTTTTTGAAAGTATTAAGATGATTTTCAACCATTTCATTTTTCAGCGGATCAGATGCAATCAGTTGCCGAAAATAGTTTATTCCCATCTGAACATGTCGGGCCTCATCATTCATGGCCCCCTTATATATTTGACCGATAAGGCTACCTTCTCCGAACGCATGGATAAAAAGGTTAAATTGCTCAAGAGCACCATTCTCCAAAAACACGTGACTGAGGAATACTTCATCAAAAGTATTCAGTTTTTGAAAATGATCTAAATAAAGCTCTCGAGTATTGGATAAATCAAGAATTTCACCATTAGCCATAATGGCATACCGGGAAAATAACTCTGCATGTCTTGCTTCATCATTTACAGCTTGTGCAAGACCAATTTTTAAAGAAAAGTCAGTAGACTGAAGCATAAGCTCCGCAGCATTTTCCATACCGATAAGTTCTACATGTGCTGAAAGGCTTGCGACGATTATTGCGTCTTTTTTTAATTCATTCGGAAAACTATCATTTATTGCCCGACTCCAGTCCAAATTAACATCCCAGGTCTGCTTTGATTTTCCTTTTACATAAAGGCCATAATGTTTATCATCTAGGAAATTTATCTCACTCATTTTCGGTGGATTTTGCATATTATTCAATCCTTTTGTTTAGAGAAATAAAATATATAGAAAAACGCCATCAATAGAACAAATAAAATAATACCAGTCAGTTTAAAGGTTATATCCAGAGAGTACAGACTGGCGATATATCCTCCTATAATTGGCATCGATATAGCGACCACTGAAGATAGTAACTGAATCATCCCTGTCGCCTTTCCCACATTTTGATATCCGACAATTTCCCGAACACCAAATTTTATGGCAAAAAAAGTAACACCAGATGATATTCCTATCAAAATTATCGCAGAATAGAACACATAAACTGATATCAATTCAGGATTCAAAAATCCGAATATAAAAAATGCTATTGTATTAATTATCATTGACGCCATCAGTATAATTACTGGTCGTAATGTTTTATTTAATAAGGATGCCAGCTTTGTGCCAATAATGCCACCAACGCCGAGTAATGAGATAATCATACCAATGCTGTTTTCACTCTCACCCGCAGATTTGAAAAATAGCCCTAGCATGTCATTGCTAAGAAAGAATGCAAAATTAGCAATAGTGTATCCTGTCACCAAGTAAAAAAGGTCTTTGTTCGCTCTTATTTCATTAACAAACGAGTACTTTGTTTCCACTTGTTCAGGATTATCAACTTCTTGATCGTGTGTACAATCCTGTAACTTGAGGCTTATCTGTGAGGTTAAAACACTAAGGAGATTCAGGCCGGATGAAAAAATAATAACCGCCCAAATCCCTATTAAATTATAGAGATAGACCACTGTCAGGGGAACTAATACTCTACTGAAATTAATCAAGTAACCATAAATTTCAAAAAATCTTTTGGCGTCATCATCATTTTCATTAAGTTTGACATTTGAAATGTTCAAACCACATCTGGACCAGGTTTTTACGAAGGCGATTATGAACAAGCCATAAACATTTCCTGTCAGAATGAACAGTGGAGTCGTTATGGTATTGATTGTAAAAAGAACGGTTCTCCATTGATGAACTTTTCCATTATCGAACAGTTTCCCAAAAAAATAGCTGGAAAATAAAAAAGGTAAGGCGAAACAGGCGCCAAGCCACCCCATCTCGGATGGAGTCGCATGATACATATATATCGCAACGATACTCAGGAGAGCATAATCAAGATATGTATCAAGTTCATTAGCGGCTATACCAATATATTTTAACATAATATATATTCCAGATCGTCCAGACAAACAGGCATAAGCTTAATTAACTTATGCCTGTTAGTTTACTTAATTACACAGCCAGCGGTTGATAGTCCATAAATCCTCCTGTCTAAATCTGAATGTTTGTTATTTAATTGTGTTTCCCTGCAAGGGATTTAAACATAATACCAATCCAAACCAGTGTAAATACATTGTTTCCAAGATGTTAGAAAAACGTGATTTATGTTAAGTTTTTATTCGCTAATTTTCTATAAATCAAAACGTTACTGCATTTTGATATACAACAGATGCTGTTAATCTTAGGTTTTGTATCTAAATCACACTGCTTGCACTATTTAATAACTTAAATTAGTAGTTATCATTGTTAATTATTTTTTGTATTCCAATAGTTGATTTAAGGGCCAAGACACCAGATTTAAGGCACCTATATCCCACTACTCTTTACTTATCCCACTCAACTCATCAAATATCTTCTCCATTATCACTTTTTATATTTCTTAGGAAGATTAAACTGTCTTTAATAACTCAATATCAATTTTCTCCCTTGATTATAAAAACCGATTTAATTTATTAAGTTAACTTCAAAACAGAGGTTATTCTCAGGCCATTCACGAACCAAAAAGAAACTTAAACCCATCACCACACAATAACAAATAATGAAAAAAATGTATTAAATAATGATTGTGTTAAAGACAAGAACCGGACGAAATATTAGAAAAACCGTTTGAATGTTCGCATTTGATTTGGAATAATACGCCCCGCAAACGCAGGACTGACATTAACTATAAAAAGACAAACAAAACCTATTATTATCCATAAAATCACAGTTTTTCCACAAAATAGGCTAATACACTGTCAGAATCCAACACATCATATTCCAACATCGCTCAAAGATTAAATAAAAACAGAGGCTTTAATTCATATGCCAGATAATGAATATCGCCTATTAAAAATGATTACTTTCAATCAAATAACAACAAACAATTAATTCTTTAATTAATCATATCTTGTCGTTGTTACTGAAAAATGAGTACTGATATGCAAAACTTACCTCACGTCGAAGCACTGTGTGCTATCGCACATCCTTACCATGCTTGTGCCGAATATGATGCCTTATTTAATCACGCCATGCGTGAATTGACGCTATACCATTGTGAACAGACACCGGGTTATGAGCAGTGGCTGGCCAATCAGGATCTGGATAAACAGGCGCTGATGACGCTGGATGATTGGTCAAATCTGCCTTTGCTATTTGCCAATTATTTCAAACGTAATCTGATCCTCAGTGAGAGTGCACAGAATGCGCTGGAACTGACTTCTTCCGGAACCACCGGCCAGAAAAGCCGTATGCGCTATGATGCTGCAAGTATCGCGGCAGCCCAGCATATGGTGGACTGTATTTTTGACTATTATGGCTGGAATACCCCGGATCAACCGTGTAATTACCTGCTACTTAGCTATGAACCCGCTGGCGCTGTCACGCTGGGTACGGCCTACACCGATCAGTTCCTGTGCAAATATGCGCCGGTCAATCGGGCCTACTATGCCTTGCGTCATAATGGGCAAGGTAATGAATTCGATCCCTTCGGGACGATTACGGCACTCCAGCAATTTGCTCAGGAAGGGTTGCCGGTGCGTATTTTCGGTTTCCCGGCCTTTTTGTGGTTTACCCTGCAAAGAATGGAACAAATGGGGCTGCCATCATTGGAACTACATCCTGAATCACTGGTTTTCCTCGGCGGAGGCTGGAAAACACATGCCGATAAATCCATTCCGAAAAAAGCGCTGTATCAACGGGTAACCGAACAATTGGGTATCCCTGATATTCGATGTCGTGATGGCTATGGTTCAGTTGAACACCCGGTTCCTTATGTTGAATGTTCCCACCATAATTTCCACGTTCCCGTCTATGCCAAAGCCTATGTGCGCCATACCGCCAACCTGACCTGCCAACCTTATGGTGAACCCGGTTTCCTGCATCTTATCTCACCTTATATCACTTCCTGCCCTGCCCACAGCATTGTGACCAGCGATCTGGCCGTACTGCATTCCGGTCAAAGCTGTGGTTGCGAACTCGACACCGATTGGTTTGAACTGCTTGGTCGGGCCGGTACGAGTAAAAACCGTAGTTGTGCGATTGCTGCTTCAGAATTGATTAAGAGAGCTTGATATGTCTTCCGTAAATACTGTTTCCATAAAAACTGTTTCTACAAAAACAACGAATAACCCGATTTCCTCAGAACAGTTGACTGAACAAAAAATCGCGAAATTACGTGAGCGATTACCTGAGTTGCTGGCTCGCCCCCATACTTCTGAACAAGTCCTTGATTGTGCACAACGCTTTGCGGAATATCTTACCAATCTGAGTGAGCACTCTCTGTTTGATCGCCAAATCCGGCAGGAACTTATCGCGTTTTGCCAACGTGAAGCGCTGGCGGCCAAACTGGAACGGGAACTTGGGCAAAACCCGTTTTCGCTACGTCGATTCGATTATAACCAGAATCGCTATGAGACTTGGAAGCCATTGGGATTGGTCGTCCATATTACCCCCTCCAACGCGAAGCTCCTGCCCTTTATGGCGGTGCTTGAAAGTTTGCTGGTGGGCAATATTAACTGGTTACGCCCAAGCAGCAGCGATAACGGGTTTAGTACGCGACTCTGGTCAGAATTTTTATCCCATGATATTTCAGGGGATTTGGCTGATCGGGTTGCCGTATTGCCGTTACCCGTCACCCAACTGGCAGAATTATTCAGTCAGGCCGATGCAGTTTCTGTCTGGGGCAGCGACGCTTCCCTCGCATCCATTCGTGCTCAACTGCCCGCCGGTTGCCGCTGGATAGATTGGGGACACCGCATCAGCATCGCCTGGCTAAGCCCTGAATCGGCCGATGATGCCCAATTGGATGCCTTGGCTGATGATGTCTGTTGTTATGACCAACAAGCCTGTTCCAGCCCACAGTGTTTATTAGTGGATAGCGATGATCCGCAAGTGTTACAACATATCGGGCAACGCATGGCTGCCGCCCTGCAACGCCGCGCCGGATTACATCCTGCCCTGCAACCGGATATTCAGGAAGCCGCAGAAATAACCACCCAAACCGCTTTCCAGCGACTTGATTTCGCTTTTGCACAATTACACGGTGAAAAAGTACAGGGTGAAATTTGGCAGGCCGATGGATGGCGGGTGATATGGCGACACGAAGAGGAATTAGCGGCGTCGCCTTTGTTCCGCACATTGCAGATACGCCCGGCTCCGCGCCAGCGCCTGTGCGCTATTTTACTGCCTTGGCGTAACCATCTGCAAAGCTGTGCGTTGATGACCCGTCAAGCACATATCAGCGAAATGAGCCATATTCTGTTTGCTGCGGGGATCAGTCGTATCACGCCGGCGGGTCAGATGCACGACGGCTATAGTGGTGAGCCTCACGATGGGGTCTACGCACTGGCACGCCTGACCAAACGAGTCTCGGTCAGCCTTGCGCCGGATTTAATGGCGGGCTGTGCCCATCTTGATGTTCCTCCCGCCCGTCCAAACGGGTTAGACAATCTGCCTGTGATGGATAAAACCGATTTTCAAGCGCTGATTCCCAATGATAAAGCCCGTCTGTTTTTCCGCAGTGGTGGCAGCAGTGGCATACCGAAACTGGCCGCTTTTAGCTACCGTGATTACCACAGGCAGATGCAGGCCGCCGCCGATGGCGTGTTTACCTCCGGGCTTGAACCTGCAACCGATCGCGTCATGAATCTGTTATATGGCGGGAAACTGTACGGCGGCATGCTGAGCTTCTTCACCATTCTGGATAAATTGGGCGTGACGCAATATCCCATGGGCGGGCCGACTGACAATGATTTTAGTGAAATCGCTGATTTTATCGTGCAACAACGCATTAATACGCTGGTCGGCATGCCAAGCACGTTGCACCGGTTATTTTTGAATGAAGGAACTAAATTACGTCAATATGGCGGCATTCGTAAGCTATTTTTGGGTGGCGAACACCTCAATCTCAACCAACGGGATTTTCTGACGGGTTTTGGTGTCACCCTGATACGTTCAACCATTTACGGTTCCGTCGATGCCGGACCTGTCGGCCATGCGTGCGCCGCCAGCGAAGACGGGGTTTTCCATTTAATGGAGGATACCCAATGGCTGGAAATTCTCAATCCAGAGAATGATCAGCCCGTGGCAGAGGGCGAAACCGGGCGTCTGGTATTTACGTCCCTCCACCGCGAAGCCCAACCCATCCAACGCTACGATTTAGGCGATCTCGGTTGCTGGGTCAATCAACCTTGTTCTTGTGGCCTGACTTCACCGCGTTTCCGGCTGAAAGGGCGTCATGGCTCCCTGCTACGCATAGGCAGTATCTTTTTCAATCTTGCTGATTTATCTGAGCAACTGGCACTGCCCGTGCAATGGATCATCGATCATAACCGTGAGGGTATCGATAGCATTCAGCTATTCGTTGATCATGCCGATCCCTTCACCGTGCGTCAGAACTTATTACAAGATCCCAAAATTGCTGAAGTGGTTAGCGGACATCTGCTGAATTTAGACGTGATTTCCACATCAGCCACTGAATTTCGCCGTAATGAACACAGTGGGAAAACGCCCTTGTTCATCGACTTGCGTCAATATTAATTGGGTAAAATTAAGATGACCAGAACGACACTGATTGATTTGCTCCATCATGCACGCGAGCATTCTGCTTATTACCGGGAACGCTATAAATCCATTCCCGATAACTGGACGCTGGAAGATTTGCCCCTCGTGGAACCCAGTCATTACTGGGCTAATTCAAACGATCTATCAACCTGGCCGGTGCTGACTGCACCGCTGGAAGGTGGTCATGTGTTTAAAACAGGTGGCTCCACCAGTGATGGGCGGTTATCCGTTTTCAGCCAACAAGAGTGGCAAGCCTTTATTGCTGCCTTTGGCCAAGGTATTGCCCGCCAATTAAAGCGTGGGGATCGGGTGGCTAACCTGTTTTTTGCCGGCGATCTTTATACCAGTTTTCTATTCATCCACGGCGCATTATCGAATGCGCCGCTCCCGATCATAGAGTTTCCTTTCACCTGCAAGGTTGAGGATGAATTGCTGATTAACACTATCCGCTTGCATAACATCAATGTGCTGGCGGGTGTACCGGTGCAATTAATCCGTCTGGCGCACTCTTTGAAAGAGAGGGGACAAACATTGCCGATGGTGGAGACCATTCTTTACGGCGGGGAAAGTCTGTTTGATGCGCAGATCGCTGTCATACAACAGGTTTTTCCGCAGGCTCGTTTAGGCTCCATTGGGTGTGCCAGTGTCGATGCCGGTTTGATTGGCTTTGCTGATCCCGAATGCCGACAGGGAGAACACCGCGTATTCAGTGATGACACGATTATTGAGATCGTGGATGAAATCACTCATCAGCCCATTACGGTGCCGGGGAAACACGGCCTGCTGGTTGTCACTAACCTGCAACGACGCCTGATGCCGGTGATCCGCTATCCTACCGGCGATCTGGCCTGCTGGTGCGAACCTGAACAGCCAAGCCGTAAATTCGCCCTGCAAGGACGCGCTAATCAGGGCTACCGCATACGATTTGGCACGATGTCATTATTCCCTGACGACTTAGCCACACAGCTATCCCAGCAGACGGAACTTTTGGCCTGGCAATTGGAGTTAAGCCAGAAGGCGGGGCAAGATCAGATCCGGTTGTTGGTGGCAAGCCTGCAAACGGTAGATATCGACAAAATACGCCATCGTGTCATGACCGCCTTCCCCAATCTGGCAGAAGCGTGCCGGCACCAAAACATGCTGGAGATCGTGCAAACCCATATTGATGATATGTATACGCACCCACGATCAGGCAAATTGCAGCGAGTTGTGGACCTGCGTCGTTATAACTAGGGTTGAAATCAATGACTATCTTCCAATCCGCGACTCAGATCCGCAGCTATCAGTCAGGCGATGATAAAAAAATCAGCCAGTTATTCCGCGAGGTTTACGGCGATGCCTATGTCTATCCTGACATCTATCTGCCAAGACTGATCAATGGCTACCAAACATCAGGGCAATGGCACTCGGCCCTGGCTTTCCATCAGGGGCGGCTTATCGGTCATGCTGCTCTAGTTAAAGATACGGTGCAGGGAAATCAGGCAGAGCTGGCACTGATTGCGGTATATCCCGATTTTCAAGGTCATGGCGTGGCGAAGTCTCTGGGCAGTTATTTATGCGGTTATGCGAAAGAGCAAGGTTATAATTTATTGACGATAAAACAGGTCTGTTCACACCCCAAGAGCCAGTACATCGCCCGAAATTTGGGGTTCTATTCTACGGCACTGATGCTGGATTATGTCGATTCACCCTTTGGCTTACCCAAACCTGAAAGTATTGTTCAGGGCATCTTGCCGCTTAAATCTTTGCCACTGCCTAAGCTGAACTGGCCCCGGCCTTGGCAAAATTGGGTCTCCCGGATTAGCCAATATGTGGGTGAAGCCCCACAAAATGCCCAATCCGCGTATCAGCGCGCCATGATCCCTGAACCCTTTGCCATTAAAAAATCCGGCCGGCGTTTAGAGATCACCCTATACGAGGTTCATTCTGACTTTTTATCGGAGGTCATCGATTTTCCTGCCGGGCAGTTAATCTATTTGAAACTGCCTGCCTGTGAAGAGGCGCTGGGGTTGTGCCCGTTGCTGAAAAAAGGCGGATTCCGCTTCGCCGGACTTTGCCCAGACACCCATGATGGATGGTTTTTGCTGTGGCTACGCGGCTACCAATTAACGCCCTATCAATTTCACGACACGGGTACTCAACATCTCTATCAAATGGAATTGGGGGTGAGCTGATAACATAACTACACTTTACAAAATTGGTTAAAAAAACACTTTACAAATGATACTGAGAACGATTATCATTCTTATCACTTTCAGTGCACCACCTTCAGGGTCCATGTGAAAGTACGACATTGCTCACATTGCTTCCAGTGTTTACTTTTATAGGCCAACTTTTATGTTGGCTTTTTTTTTGCCCAAAATTGCCTCATTTTCATTCAAATATTTTGAATCCTAAGATTAAATTTCCCATCTTTTATATTTTAGTCCTTCAACTAGACTACCAAAAAACATTGAGGGATTTTGAAGATGCTCTACTTACGTCGGGCTTCAGAACGCGGTCACGCCAATCATGGCTGGCTGGATAGTTGGCATACTTTTTCGTTCGCTAACTATTATGATGCGAATTTCATGGGATTTTCTGCTCTCAGGGTGATTAACGAAGATGTGATTGACGCGGGTCAAGGCTTCGGCATGCATCCGCACAAAGATATGGAAATCTTGACCTATGTGCTGTCTGGAGCGGTTGAGCATCAGGATAGTATGGGGAACAAAGGGCAAGTGTCGGCGGGAGAATTCCAGATTCTGAGTGCCGGTACGGGTATCCGTCACTCAGAATATAACCCACAGCATGATAAGCCATTACATCTTTACCAGATCTGGATCATGCCGGAAAAAACGGGACTCACTCCCCGTTATGAACAACACCGTTTTGATACGACCGAAGGGCGTCAATTGGTTCTCTCTCCTGATGCCCGTGCCGGCTCCCTGCAAGTTTTTCAGGATATGACATTATGGCGTTGGGCATTGAAAAAGGGCGAACAGGGTGAATATCCGGTGGAAAAAACGCGAAATATCTGGATTCAGGTTGTTCGCGGTGAAGTGATGATCAATGGAATACGGGCTGCCACCAGCGATGGGGTCGCTATCCGGGACGAATCCCATCTTCGATTAACGGCAAACCAAGAAAGTGAGATCTTACTGTTCGATTTACCGCCCAGCTAATATAGGCATTAAAAAAGAACGCTATTCAGTAGAATAGCGTTCTTGCATGGAAAAGTTACATTACAGTTTAGGCCCTGCTTTCACCAATGCCGCGCCCGCTGCGGTATCCGTATATTTATCGAAGTTATCAATAAAGCGCTGTGCCAGATCTTTTGCTTTCACATCCCATGCGGATTTATCGGCATAGGTATTGCGTGGGTCTAAAATGTTCGTCTCGACGCCCGGCAAGGAGGTCGGTACGGCCAAATCAAAAATCGGCAGTTGAATGGTATCCTCATCTTCAATGTCGCCATTGAGGATCGCATCGATAATGGCACGGGTATCTTTGATGGAAATACGTTTACCTGTGCCATTCCAGCCGGTATTAACCAGATAAGCTTTCGCCCCCGATGACTGCATTCGTTTAACCAGAACTTGCGCATATTGGGTTGGATGCAGTGACAGGAATGCCGCTCCGAAGCAAGCAGAGAATGTGGGTGTGGGTTCTGTGATACCGCGTTCAGTGCCCGCCAATTTTGCCGTGAAACCAGACAGGAAATGATATTGGGTCTGTTCCGGGGTTAAACGGGAAACCGGCGGCAGGACGCCGAAAGCATCAGCGGTCAGGAAAATGACTTTAGTCGCGTGCCCGGCTTTGGATACCGGCTTAACGATGTTTTCAATGTGGTAAATCGGATAAGAAACACGGGTATTTTCTGTTTTGGAGCCATCATTGAAATCAACGGTACCATCCGCCAGTACAGTGACGTTCTCCAGCAGCGCATCACGGCGAATGGCGTGGTAGATATCCGGTTCCGCCTCTTTGGACAGATTGATGGTTTTCGCGTAGCAACCGCCTTCAAAGTTAAACACGCCGTCATCGTCCCAGCCATGTTCGTCATCACCGATCAACTGACGTTTCGGATCCGTGGAAAGCGTGGTTTTCCCTGTACCAGAAAGGCCGAAGAAAATAGCAACATCCCCCTCTTCACCCACGTTGGCAGAGCAGTGCATAGAAGCAATCCCTTTCAGTGGCAACAGGTAGTTCATCATTGAGAACATCCCTTTTTTCATTTCACCACCGTACCAGGTTCCCCCGATCAACTGCATACGCTCTGTCAGGTTAAAAGCCACAAAGTTTTCAGAATTCAGCCCTTGCTCTTTCCATTGTGGGTTCGTGCATTTGGCCCCGTTCATCACAATAAAATCCGGCGTGAAGCCAACTAATTCTTCGTCTGACGGGCGGATAAACATATTTTTCACAAAATGTGCCTGCCACGCCACTTCCGTAATAAAACGCACTTTCAGGCGGGTATCCGCATTGGCGCCACAGAAAGCATCAAGGACAAACAAACGTTTGCCTGAAAGCTGCTGTGTTACCAAGCCCTTAAGATGAGACCAGGTTTCCTGACTAAGCGGTTTATTGTCGTTCTTGCCTTTGCCCTGATCCGCCCACCATACGGTATCGCGGGTAACATCATCGCGGACAATGTATTTATCTTTCGGGGAGCGCCCCGTGAAAATCCCCGTATCGACAGAGACAGCACCAAGGTCAGTCAATGTGCCACGCTCATAGCCTTGTAATGAGGATTGAGTTTCTTCAGAGAATAACAGTTCATAACTTGGGTTATAAACAACTTCACTCACACCGCGAATACCATAAACCGCAAGTTCCTGCTCAGTAATGCCTGTAACACTCATTTGTTGCTCCTGGTCAGTTATACTTTCTCTCTGCGGGGGATAATAAATAATTATGACTAATTAACAGCGATTGTTATCAAAAAATTGAAATTACATTACTTTTTTTAAGTTTATATGAGACACAGAACACGAAATGAGGGAATAATTCAGCGTAAAAAGGGCGTATGTCACGCCCGATGAATTAACAATTAGTGCAACCCTATAAGCAACGCAGCCGCCTAATCAGTGCAACTGCTCTTTTTTTGCCGCATTTATTTCACTGATATCTTTCTCGTTAAAAATATAGTGCATACCACAGAATTCGCATTCCATATCGATTTTGCCATCGTTATGCAAAATGTCCTGAATATCGGCTTCCGGTAACGTCACCAGCGTGTCAGCACAGCGTTGATGGGAGCAAGTGCAACGGAATTCGACTTGCTGAGGTTCATACAGCGTGACATCTTCTTCATGATAAAGGCGATGCAGAATCTCTTTCGCATCCAGCGTAAACAGCTCTTCTCCCTTAATGGTTGCGGTCAGTTGCACCAGATGGTCAAGCATATCTTCACTGCTTTCCTGCGCTCCCGGCAAGATCTGCAATAACATGCCGCCCGCTGCCATTTTTCCATCCTGCATCCCGGTACGAATAAACAGGCGGGTGGGCAACTGTTCTGACTGTTTGAAATACGCATCCAGGCATTCTGCCAAGGTATTACCTTCCAGCGCCACTACGCCCTGATAACGCTCACCTTCTGTGGGTGTCACGGTGATGACCATATAACCCTTGCCAACCATGTCATGCAGGCTGCTTTCGGCACTCACTTCACCATCAATGCGAGCCGTTCCACGCATCTGTTGTAGGTTATTGCCATTAATCACCGCCAGTTTGACCGGCCCGTCACCCTGAATCTGTACCGTAATATCGCCATTGAATTTCAATGTGGCGGTCAACAGGCTAGTTGCGACCAACAATTCACCCAGTAGTTGCTGCACAGGTTGAGGAAAATGATGATTTTCCAGCATCCGTTGGTAAGTTTCACTGACGGAAACGAGTTCCCCCCTGACAGAATGGCTTTCAAATAAAAAGCGGTGTAATTGGTCATGTCTGGTCATAAGTCTCTTCCGGCTCATTTAATTTTGTGTTCTTGAATTTTATTAATGTACGCCGTTCTTTTTTATCTGGACGGCGGTTGGGATGCGGCATGGTGAGCGCATTCATTTTACGCGCCAATGCCATTTTTTCCCGATTGATAATACTTTCTGCTGTCTCCTGATAAAGTTGCTGGGCTTCGGTAGCGCTCCGTCTGTGACTGCTCAATGCCAAGACGGTTACCGTTTTTTCATCATCACCCTGACGCAGTTTGATCTTTGCATCCAACTCAACCAGCTTACTCGGCTTACTTCGCTGCCCATTATAATGGACTTTTCCCCCTTCAATCATTTCACGCGCAATGGAACGGGTTTTATAAAAACGGGCAGCCCACAACCATTTATCAAGGCGGATAGCCTGATCAGTGTCTGAATTCTGCATGAATATTCTCCCGATGATCTCATTCACATGCTTAATCGGTGCTGACCAAAAACGGGCAGAGGGTAACACAGCCCGTTAAGTCATCGCCAATCCATCGGCGGTGAAGGCGAATTGAAACAATTATCGTAGTATTGCGTGATATGTTGAAGACGCCGCTGGTTCCTCTGCTTTTTCTTGATAACCAATACGGTGTTGATGATCGACATGGCCAACAAGATTGCCCCCAGCAGACAGCTTCCCAGATAACGAATGACAGACGTAGTATCTGGCTCACGGTGCAACATAATATGACGAGTCCCATTGGGATCTTCTGACAGTTTTGTCACAATCCCTTCGGTTTCAAAGGGGGTCTTCATCAACAGTTCTAAAAGCCCCTGTAATTCCCGCCATCGCTCTAAAGCAGAGTGCTCATAGATGTATTGTGTCCGCATCGGGTATTCAACTAATGCTTTCCCCTCATCACTCAGCAATAAAACTCCCCCTGGGGAGGGACTGTTTATCAGAATGACCATCCTATCGATCTCCCGATAAATAAATGATGCCGTCGTGATATCAACCAACTTTTCCAACGCATCAACACTGATAGAACGTAACAACACTTTCGCCCCATCCAGCTTTCCGCTCTCTGCATCTTTCAACAACTTGTCCCAATTTTTGGCATTGCCCAAATTAACCAACGCATTTTTCAAGCGATCACAATCCGCATCGTTCTGGCACAATTTTTGGGTTTTCAAGATGATTTGTGAAAAATTATCGAGCAGGGTCATACCCGATTTAGCGATCGCGTCATTCAAGCTAGGATTAATCTTACGTTCAACGGGATGTAATTGCTCACCAACAGTTTTCAGCAATGAGGTCGCATTTTCGACAACTTCAGACTCCAGCATAGGCAATGGAATTTCACTATTCCAGTAGATACCCACACAATCAAATGGCGCGAATATGGTAATGTTGGCTTTGGGCAGGAGATTAGGGGGAACATAGCACATCCCTAAGCCTTTGACCTTTAACACATCCCCTTCCTTCAACGGCATATTTTTTAGATCATTGAAACTGGTAATAACCTTGGTATTACTGCCATATAACCAAGCAAAACTCAGCCGTATGGATAAGTTCACTGGCTGGTAAAAATAAAGCAACAGCATAGCAAGTACAGAGAAGACCAGCAGTATCACATTCTTTCTGCTACGCTGATAAGGATGGTGTTTCTCTTCTTCATGCAAAGAGAGATAGCGCCCCTGCCGTACAACATGGCAGTTAGTGTATATGTCGATATCGGTATTCTGATCAAGATAATGGGAAATATAAGGCTCCCAATGTACGGGATAAACCAGATCAATACCGCCCAGAGAGATATTCTTTTTTTGCTCTGGCTCAAACTCGCTAAATACGCCCCAACGTTTGGGAATGCCGTTAAAGCAATGGATATTGGCTAGTTTTCGCCCAGGTGGCAACCGAACATGCAGCCAGAAACTCCCCATAATAAACAGAAACGCCGCCAGCATTAACCACGGTAACATCGGAATGGGCACGAAAAGAGCCGCAAACCACAACGATAAACCCAAACACATCAAAATACTTTCCTGAATGCCCGTTGATTTCCGCAGGCGATATTCTTCTAATGTTTCCTTACGGACATGCAGTAAGTTAGCGCTCGAATTGCCATTTTTTTGAATGGAAGCCTGCTCGGTTTTTGCCGCAACTCTCGTGATGGGCAAATCTTGCTGATAATCTTGCAGAAAGTGGCCGTTAACCGCGATAACCAGCGGCATTGATGCGGTTTGAACAATCTCAATCGTATTCTGCTGCTTAATAAATGGCTCAAGCAACACGGGCAAATGTATTTCCGTTTCACCAAGATAATAGCGCCAATGGTGCACCCCATCCATTGCGGAAGAAAAACGGGTAATAGGATGAGTGATGGTATAGACATTCCCCTGTTTAACAGGTAGCACCGAATAATCAGCCCTGTGACTGCTATTCGGCTTCATCAGAAGACGGGTATTGTGCAAATAAGATTCTATGGCTTGATATTCATCGGTATTCAGTTTGCGGCAGGCTGTTTTAGTTATCGATTGCAGATAACGCGCGTTATCAAGCCGCTTCCATCTGAAAATCAGAAAGGAAGCCATTATAATCAGGCTAATGATAAAAATAGCCAATATAATGACCAATGAGCTCATTTTTTCCCCATGCTCACGCCAGCAGTACCGAGATCAGCAGAATAACAATCTCATGAAACACACAGAATCAGGCTATTCCTATTCTTGCCTTCTATTTTAATTTTATTTACAAAAGGTTATATAATTTTTCTCATACCTTTCCATAAAATAAAGTCTTTTTGCAAGGGTAAGATAGCAACAAAAATACATTCAAGCGATAATCGCTATCATTTACTAACATAATCAGCCATATTAAAGCAAAGCATGGATGCGTATCCATTTCGTTATAACACTTAAAAGATACAGTAATATTTAAGTGACTGGCCGCATTATTGTTTTCAATTATCCGGCACATGACAACCATCAGGGGCAAGCATGATTGATCTAAAAAAACCTAAGATACTGAATATAAATGACGTTGCCCGCTCACGCTTATTCAATATTCAATCTGTTGATCTTGAGTTCAGCAATGGTGTAAAACGCGTTTATGAACGAATGAAACCGGCAAATCGTGAAGCAGTTTTAATTATTCCAATTATCGGGGATGAATTAGTGCTTATTCATGAATATGCGGTTGGCATTGAACAATACGAATTAGGTTTTCCCAAAGGTGCCATTGATGCTGGGGAGAGTGTTTTTGACGCCGCTAATCGCGAATTGAAGGAAGAAATTGGTTTCGGTGCAGGAAAATTGGCGCTGTTGACGACATTGACGATGGCACCGTCCTATTTTTCCAGCAAGATGAATATCATGATTGCTCACGACCTTTATCCGGAATGCCTGGAAGGGGATGAACCTGAACCGCTTGTGCAGAAACGATGGCCTATCTCTGACATGATGTCATTGTTGGAGCATCCCGATTTCAACGAAGCCAGAAATGTCAGTGCGCTATTTTTTGCCCAGCGATATCTGCAAGCAAAGAAATAATGGGAAACACTAATCCGTTCATTCTTTAAAAACGGTATAAAATAGGTATTACAATACCCATTTTATACCTGTTTTAAGTGAAATACAGCGGTCAACAATAAACACGCAAATAGAGTAAGGTTTACATTTATGCGTGTAATTATTTTAATAATATTGATGAAAAATAATTTTGTTTATTAAAAATAATAAATAAACCCTTTAACTATATTCTTAAAATTAATTCGTATCATAATCATATCTTTTTGTTAAATAAACTTTCATCATAGTAATAACAAAAGAATAGTGATAACAAAAGACCTTGCCGATTTCCCGACAAGGTCTTTTTATCTTTCATTTTAGTTAGTGATATTTACGACGGGAAAATCAATCAGAATAACTCATGGCTTTCCCCATTCTCAGTGACTGTCGTCCCCACATCAGGTACGGCATACTCCGTCGGCTGAGTACCATCAATGAAATACTCTTTGCGGGTATTGCTACCACCGTTAGATAACTTGCCCGTTGCCCGATCAATCGTGACAGAAACAATGCCGGCAGGGGGTTCCATTATTTTCACAGGAACCCCTTCCAGCGCGGCTTTCATAAAGTCATCCCAAATGGGTTGAGCCGTTTTCGCTCCCCCTTCACCTTTTAATACCGGAGTGCGCCCCAAACTTCTGCTGTGCTCATCGAAACCAATCCAGGCCGTTGCCACTATATCCGGGCCATAACCGGAGAACCACGCATCTTTTGAGCTGTTGGTTGTCCCGGTTTTGCCACCAATATCACGGCGCTTCAAATCACGGGCAGCGCGCCAGCCTGTCCCCATCCAACCCGGTTCACCAAAGACATTGGTATTCAAGGCATCATGGATAAGGAACGCCAACGGTGTACTGATAACGTGAGGCGCATACTGTTGGTCTTGCGCATTAACATTTCCCGATACGCTCTCTAATTCCGGTTGCGGCGGCAAGGCCATATTTTGCACAACGTCAGAATGAGCCACGTTCTCAATGGAATCTTCAGACAATTCGATAGAACGTGCTGTTTCACCATAAGTCACCGGAATGTTTTCACATTGTGGACAAGCAATTTTAGGTTTCGCTTCAAACAGCACTTTCCCTGCATCATTTTCAATTTTGCTGATGAAGTAAGGATCAACCAAATAACCCCCGTTTGCCATCACTGCATAGCCGCGTACTAACTGTAACGGAGTAAATGAAGGCGATCCCAGCGCCAGAGATTCTGTGCGCACCACGTTTTCACCCGGCAAACCAAAACGCTTCAAGTAATCTGCGGCGTAATCAACACCCATCGCGCGCATGGCACGAACCATCACAACGTTTTTAGATTGCCCCAACCCTTGACGCAAGCGAATGGGTCCATCGTAAGTCGGTGGTGAGTTTTTTGGTCGCCAATCCGTTCCGGCACCGGCATCCCAACGGCTGATTGGCGCATCATTCAGTAACGAGGCCAACGTCAGCCCCTTGTCCATGGCGGCGGTATACAGGAATGGCTTGATATTGGAACCGACCTGACGCAGTGATTGCGTCACCCGGTTAAATTTACTCAGTTCAAAATCAAATCCACCGACCAATGCTTCTATCGCACCATTGATCGGATTGAGAGAAACCAGTGCCGCATTAACTTCGGGAAGTTGGGCCAGCCACCAAGTCTCATTGACTTTTCTGATCCAAATTTGTTCGCCTGCCCGAATGACTTCATCGACACTACGGGGTGCCGCCCCTTGCAGGCTGTCGGTTTTAAATGGGCGCGCCCAACGAACGCCGGCCATCGTCAACTCAACGTGACTGCCATCCACCAGCACAACTTGCGCTTGGTTAGCGCTGGATTTCGTCACAATCGCCGGCACCAGAGGACCATATTTGGGCAAGGTTTTCAGCTTATCGATAATCTGCGCCTGGCTCCATGCTGGCTGATTCGCTTTCCATAACACTTCCTGAGGGCCGCGATAACCGTGGCGAACATCATAATCAATCACATTGGCACGAACCGCATCAACCGCCGCCAACTGAGTTTTGCGTGTGATAGTGGTATAGACTTTATAACCATCTGTATAGGCATTTTCACCATAACGATTAATCATTTCCTGACGAGCCATTTCCGTCAGATAAGGCGCAGAGAAAACAATTTGTGGCGCGTGGTAACGGGAAACCAGTTTTTCTTCTCTGGCTTCATCATACTGACGCCGGGTGATATATCCTTCTTCCAACATCCGCCCCAGCACCACATTGCGGCGGCTGACCGCTCTGTCATAGGAATAAAGCGGGTTAAACGTTGAAGGCGCTTTTGGTAAACCGGCAATCATCGCCATCTCACTCAATGTCAACTCATTGACGTTCTTGCCAAAATAGACATGAGCCGCCGCGCCAACCCCATAAGCACGATAACCGAGATAGATCTTGTTGAGATATAACTCAAGGATTTCATCCTTAGTTAACAATTGCTCGATCTTAATCGCCAGAAATGCCTCTTTCGCTTTACGTACCAATGTCTTCTCTCGGCTGAGAAAAAAGTTTCTCGCAAGCTGCTGAGTAATGGTACTTGCCCCCTGAGAAGCATGACCAGAGGTTATTACCACTGAAACCGCACGGATAACCCCGATGGGATCAACACCGTGATGTTCATAAAAACGGCTATCTTCCGTGGCAATAAAGGCTTTCACCATGAGAGGCGGTATTTCTGACAAGGTTAAGGGTAAACGACGTTTTTCACCATATTGGGCGATTAATTCGCCATCAGCACTGAACACCTGCATCGGTGTTTGGAGTCGGACATCCTTTAAGGTCGCAACGTCGGGAAGCTGTGGCTCGATATATTTGTACAAACCAAAAATCGAGGCGGTTCCCAATAAAATGCAAACGACAATAAGGATCAAAAAATACTTTATGAACTTCACCTGAAATTTCTCACGCCATGTTAATCGGGCAGTTTATAAACGATCAGTACGTAGTATAAAAGGCTTGGTGTAAAAGGCTTAGTATAAAGGGATTAGTATAAGGGCTATACAGCGCGATAGATATCACCTTTACCAATACCTCATTCATGTATAACAACGTTTCATTCGATTTTCGTTAACTTGATGTTTTTGTTGAATTGACAGTAGATAAGGAGATCGCTACATGTATCCACCTAAATGGTATATCGGACTGGATGTCCAAGATCATGACATTCGCGCCCTTGCCGCTATTAAACGCCGTGACGGTTGGCAACTTCGGCATTGCTGGCAATATCGCTTATCCAGCGAGACTATTTCAGGAGGACGGTTACAAGATCCTGAAAAATTACTTCACATTTTAATCCAATGGCGAAAAATATTACCCAAGAATCTTAGTCTAAGATTCGCCCTGCCTGTTCAACAAACTTTGCAGAAACAAATTGCCTTACCTGGTCAAACTGCCTTGCAGGAACCGGAACTTGGCTGGTTTGTACATGCCAGTGCTGGAAAACAATTTCCTGTCAGCGATCTGGCGCTGGATTATCGTGTTCATGGTCAGCAGATTTGCATTAGCGCAACCCGTCAAAAAGACCTCAATCTCTGGCTGAACCTGTTCTCAGAGATCAATTTATCCCTTGATGCTATTGATATTGCACCTTGTGCACTGCGTTATGCCGCCAAACTGGCGGGCGTACCTGACGACAGTTGGTTAGTTCACAAACGTATGACAGACTGGCTATGGGTCGCCCCTGCCGACCGACCTTTCAGCTATGGTTTGATAGCGGCACAACCGGATCGCCATCTGGTTCAGGTCATCAATCAACTCCCCATAACCCCAGAAACAGAAAGTTATACCCTTTATTACAGTGATGAAGCGCAACCGACATCAATCAAAGCGATATCAGTAAAAACAACATCAACACCGACATTAACATCCGTATCAACAGAATCGGCTAATGAATCGGCTAATAGCTGGCAACTCTTGATGGCGTTTCGCCATTATCATCCCCCGCTACCAGACAAAATGAATGCGTTTATCATTGCCGCTGGTTTAGCGCTCAGGCCGAGTGATCAATGATGTATCAGGTCAACTTCTTACCTTGGCGGCAGAAAAAGCTGAAACGCCGGTCTCGAATATGGGGAGCACTGCTTTGCTTACAACTGATATTGTGGGCAACAGTATTGGTATTTATTTCCACGCTACAAACCAACCAGATTAGACAATATCGCGGACAATTAACGGAGATCACTCACCAATCGGCTCAATTACAACAAGCAATCAGAACAGCAGACCACGCGGTGCAACAACATCATCAATTGTCACAACAATTACGGAAAAAACGCATATTCATGGAACAGAATCAACGCTATTTACAGCTATTTCGTCAACTTCCCCATTTGTTACCTGAGAACAGTTGGCTGACTGCATTTAGTGACGACAGTGGGCAATTAATTTTTACTGCCCGCAGTCAGGACTATACGGATATCTCAGATTTGTTGGATAGCCTGACTGACGATACTTCGCTTATCAATGTGCAACTGAAAAAAATGATCACGACGGAAGATCATTTCAAGGTTTTTACCATTGATGCCAATTGGTTGATGGGAGAGCCAGATGAGAAATAATTACCTTGAATGGTTTTATCGGCCGGTCTGGCAACAGCTTACCTTGCAGCAATTACTCATCATTTTACTGCTGTTGGGATTCTACTTTTTGGTTTGGCAGAAAAATCGGCATGAAATCCATGCCCTCCAGAGCAATATTAAGCAGCAACAACACAACACGATACTATTTCAACAAAAGCTTGCTGAACTGCCATCCCTGCCTGAAACTCAGCAGCAGATTCGGCGCATGGCCGCAAACCTTGCTCAAAACAGTGACCTGTCACTCAGGAATACCTCCTCAGACAATATTCCTGCGCAAAATACGCCAATACTCAAACGCCTGCATATGCCACTGATCCGCTCTGGCAGTCAGCTCATGGAGTGGAAAAGCCATAAAGAAAACGAACAAGTTTTCTGGCATATCCGACTGTCACTCAATTATGGCCAATTTCTCCATTTCTTGCGTGAAATTCAAAAACTGCAACCCCCGTTACTGATTAAGCACATCGCGATTACGCCTGTTGATACACCTGCCGACGACAATCTGACGGTTCGCATGGTTTTTTCAGATGTCGCTTTGTCAGATACCACCTTACCCAATATTTCACTGCCTGATCCTGCCGATAAGGAGAAATCATGAACCGCCATCCTTTGATTCTCCTAAGCTGTCTCTTACTGCTTTTATTACCTCTATTGGGTTTTGCCGGAGGAACGTTTACCGAAAAAGCGGTTACCGAAGAAGAATCCAATTTCGACATGCCGATAAGAGATCCGTTCCAGCCTCCCAAAGACCCGGTAGAATACGCAACGGAATTTTCTCCCACAGAGCAAAATGAGCCAGAACCAGAGATCGAATATCAGGCAATGACCCTGCAATATGCCGATGCAGGGCAAATAGCCGAACAATTACAGAAAAATCGTCCCGCACTACTGACAAAATGGGGAAAAGTTGAACACGATCCCTTGACCAACAGCCTGATTTTGGAAGATAAATTTGATGCCATTACCCGGATCAAAAACTGGCTGAAAGAAGTTGATACTCCGCAGCAACAAGTGCAGATTACGGCTCATATCGTGACCAGCAGCAAGGAAGCCCTGCATGAATTGGGGATTCACTGGGGAGTGAACGCTGACCCACATAATCAAGCTCTAGGATTAAACCGCTTAAATCTACATCAACCTGCCGGTAACCAGCGCCACAAGTTGGTACTGAATACCGCCCGCATTCATGCAAACTTGCTGGAGCTGGAACTCAGTGCATTGGAACAGGAAAGCCAGCTTGATATTATTGCCAGCCCACGGCTAACCGCCTCACACCAACAGACAGCCAGTATCAAGCAAGGTTCTGATATTCCTTATATTGTTCAGGACAAAGACAAAACCACCGTTCAATTTAAAGAGGCGGTATTGGGTATGGAAGTGACCCCTCATATTTTGCGGCAGGGGAAAATCCGGCTTGCGCTGAAAATCAGTCAGAATGCCCCCGGTTTTCCCATCAACCAAGGCGGAAATGAAAATCTGGCCATCGATAAACAAGAGATCATCACCCAAGTGACGATTAGAAATGGGGAAACGCTGATCCTTGGCGGGATCTTCCAACAGAAAAAAACCTCAAGTTTACAAAAAGTTCCTTACCTGTCAGACCTTCCCCTGTTGGGATCATTATTTAACCAAAAAGGAGAGCAACATAGCCGAAGGGAACTCGTAATTTTTATTACACCTCAACTGACTGATATTTAATCAAAACAAAAAATATCACATAAAAATCAAACTATTATTAACGATAATTGTATTTTTTCTGCCAGATCACTCACTGTTTTTCTTGGTCTGGCCTGTTTATGGATTTGACGCTGAGAGCAATTTAGCATACAAGGATTACCTAATTGAGTGAGCAGATCTAACATCACAAGCAGGAGCCTATATCCAATAGATTGCAAATTGCAGCACAACAGCGATTTGAAAGATGGAAGATAAATACAATAGGTTCTCAATCGGTCAGCAAAAGCATAAACCCAGTGATTCAAGTTCGTGCGAAATTTATATAGTTGCAATACAGGCTGATGTGCTGAGATAATTTTCCCATCTGATCTCACATTCTCACTCATGAGGTTTCAGTTTAGGTCCCGTGGCTAATCTGATTGGCGGGGCGGGTTATCATTAACAAACAGTCTTAGTAATACCAAAAACATGGCAGAGAAACGCAATATCTTTCTGGTTGGGCCTATGGGTGCCGGCAAAAGCACTATTGGTCGTCAGTTAGCTCAGCAACTCAATATGGAGTTTTACGACTCTGATCAAGAAATTGAGCGACGTACCGGAGCTGACGTGGGCTGGGTATTTGATGTGGAAGGCGAAGAAGGCTTCCGCGACCGCGAAGAAAAAATAATTAACGAACTGACTGAAAAACAAGGCATCGTATTGGCTACCGGAGGGGGTTCTGTTAAGTCGAAAGAAACCCGCAATCGCCTGTCTGCCCGTGGTGTGGTCGTCTATTTAGAAACAACCATCGAAAAACAGTTAGCTCGTACCCAGCGCGATAAAAAACGCCCTTTACTTCAAGTTGATGCACCAGCACGAGAAGTTTTAGAAAACTTGGCTGATGAGCGCAATCCTCTTTATGAGGAAATTGCTGACGTGACTATTCGCACGGATGAGCAAAGCGCCAAAGTCGTCGCTAACCAAATCATTGAACTACTGGAAAAAAACTGATTATATCGCGTCCGCACAGCGGCAAACGATAAGGCGAAAGCTGATATGGAACAAGTGACTGTTACGTTAGGTGAAAGAAGCTATCCAATTACCATAGCCAAAGGGCTATTTTCTGACAGTGAGGTATTCAAGCCCCTGCAAGCCGGTCAGCAGGTCATGATAGTGACCAATGAAACGCTTGCTCCCCTGTATCTTGAACAGGTGAAATCCACATTGCAGAGAATGGATCTTCGGGTAAATGAAGTTATCTTACCTGACGGTGAACAGCACAAATCACTTTTCGTGCTCAATGACATTTTTTCCGCCTTGTTGGAAAATAATCATGGTCGTGACACAACACTTATCGCCCTTGGTGGTGGTGTAATCGGTGATATGACGGGGTTTGCCGCGGCTAGCTATCAACGCGGCGTTCGTTTCATCCAACTACCCACCACACTGCTTTCTCAGGTTGACTCTTCCGTCGGTGGAAAAACAGGGGTCAACCACCCTCTCGGCAAAAACATGATAGGCGCTTTCTACCAGCCTGCCTCAGTTGTTGTCGATCTCAATTGTCTGAAAACATTACCGGTTCAAGAGTTGTATTCAGGTCTGGCTGAAGTCATTAAATACGGCATTATTCTGGATGGCGAGTTCTTTCACTGGCTTGAGGAAAATATTGAGAAATTACTGGCCCTCGACAGCCAAGCCATGGCCTATTGCATCCGTCGTTGCTGCGAACTTAAGGCGTTGGTTGTCGCGGCTGATGAGCAAGAGCGCAGTGGGATGCGTGCGCTGTTAAACCTCGGTCATACCTTTGGGCATGCGATTGAGGCTGAAATGGGTTATGGCGTCTGGCTGCATGGTCAAGCTGTTGCTGCGGGTATGGTGATGGCAGCCAGGGCATCCGAACGGGTCGGCACATTCTCAAAACAGGATACCCAACGTATCATTCACTTGCTGGAGCGGGCAAAATTACCGGTGAATGGCCCTGAAGCCATGTCCCCCGATGTCTATTTACCTCATATGATGCGTGACAAAAAAGTGTCTGCCGGAAAACTGCATCTGGTTCTGCCGACCGCGATCGGGGAAGCAAAACTTCGCTCTGATATCGGGAAAGAAGTGATATTGGATGCCATCCGTCTATGTCAGACATCAATATGATGAATTATTCTCTATCTGTTATGCTATAAAATAGCGACATTATTAAATAAAACATTATCGGTTTTAGTTAGGTCAGACTGCCAAACCGCTTAAATAACAATTGGCAGTTCTATCTCTGTTGAGTGGCTCTGTCGGGAGGGTATATGGACGAATTAAAATCAGAAAACAAACAAAAAACAGAAAATGAATTAAAGCCGGATACTTCTGATCGCAGCCCTCAGCGCTCCAGAAGTCCCTTCAATCAATCTAAATTCGCCATCTCCCGCCAGCAAATGATGATCGGTATTGGCATTCTGGTGCTTTTGCTTCTAATTATTGCTATCAGTTCCGCATTAAAATCACCCACTGAGCATGAAAAACAGCAATCTTCAAATGCAGCAGAAAAGAGTATCGACCTGTCTGGCTCTTCTTCACTTTCTTCCAATCCCTCTGACGGTGAACAAGAAAAACCGTCAGAACCGACAACGCATGGCGCTCCTCGTGAAATTAGTCCGCCCCCCATTAGCAGCACCCCAAGCAAAGATCTTCCCCCTGCAACCGGAACAGGCGGCTATAACCAGCGCATAGAGTTACCCGGCGATATTACTGATGCTTTGAATCAACAGCAAAGTCAGATTAATCATTCGGTGCAAAACAATCTGACGCAACCGCAGGTTAAACCCACTGAACCGACGGTAACGCCACCTTCTGGGCAAAATAAACCGGAACAGGTTGCACCGTCAAAAGTTACACCACCGAAAATAGAAAAACCCAAAACAGAGAATAAGAGTAGAGAAGATAATCACGCCAAAACAACGACTAACACAACGAATAGTCGTCATACCGATAGAAAGGGTGCCGCTGATACTGGTGGTGATCTGCTGAAAGCATCTGCAAATCGATTCACACTACAATTGAGTAGTGCCAGCCGTTCTGATACCTTAACCGCTTTCGCGAAAAAAAATAACCTTGCTAATTACAAGGTTTATGAAACCAAACGCGATAGTAAACCTTGGTTTATCTTGATCCACGGTAATTATGGTTCTGTTTCTGAGGCTAAAAGCGCCATTTCCTCACTGCCGGCAGAAGTTCAGGCCAAAAAACCTTGGGTCAGAAAACTACAACAAGTTCAGCAAGATCTGAAAAAATAAAACTATTTTGATTAGGCGCTGATATGCTGTCCTAAACAGAGTACAATCTGCGGCTCTGAAATTATTGAATAACTATTTGACGGCATGAAAAAAAAACGCGCTTTCTTAAAATGGGCCGGTGGAAAATATCCCTTGGTAGATGATATTAAACGTCATCTGCCAGAGGGCGATTGCTTGATTGAGCCATTTGTTGGCGCAGGCTCGGTATTTCTCAATACCGATTATGATTCTTACATTTTGTCAGATATCAATAACGATCTGATCAATCTGTACAATGCCGTAAAATCTCGGGCGGATGAATTCATTACTCATGTCCGTCCATTATTCTCACCGGAGTTCAACACTGCCGAAAACTTCTATCGCCTGAGGGAAGAGTTCAACAAAAGCAAAGATCCCTTTCGTCGCAGTATGCTGTTTCTTTACCTGAACCGTCACTGCTATAACGGTCTTTGTCGCTATAATTCACGCGGTGAGTTTAACGTTCCTTTCGGGCGTTATAAAAAACCTTATTTTCCTCAAGATGAACTTTACTGGTTTGCAGAAAAGTCCCAAAAAGCCACTTTTGTCTGCCAGCATTACGAAATCGCATTGAACAATGCCTCAAAGGGGTCGGTAGTTTATTGTGATCCCCCGTATGCCCCGCTTTCGGCCACAGCTAATTTTACCGCCTACCATACAAATAGTTTTAACCTTCTCGATCAGGAAAATCTGGCGAATATCGCCTATCATCTCTCGTCGCAAAAAGGTATTCCAGTGCTCATCTCCAACCATGACACGCCAATGACACGGGAATGGTACTATCAGGCTTCCCTTTACATTGTTAAGGCCCGCCGGACAATCAGTAGAAATATTCTTGCCCGAAGTAAAGTTGATGAGCTTTTGGCGTTATACTGCCAGAAGTGATTGAGGTTTCTGGCCCCTGAAATAACGGGGATAAAACAATGAATTGGAGAAGATAACAATGAAGAAAGACTTTCTGATTGCCCCATCCATTCTATCCGCAGATTTTGCTCGCTTAGGTGAAGATACCGCCAAGGTTTTGGCAGCCGGTGCTGATGTTGTGCACTTTGATGTCATGGATAACCATTACGTGCCCAATTTGACGATTGGCCCGATGGTCTGTCAGGCTCTACGCGATTATGGCATCACTGCGCCCATTGATGTTCACCTCATGGTAAAACCGGTTGATCGCATTATTCCTGATTTTGCCAAGGCGGGTGCAACCTACATCACTTTCCATCCTGAAGCGAGTGAACATCTCGATCGCACATTGCAACTTATCAAGGAACATGGCTGTAAAGCGGGCTTGGTCTTCAATCCAGCAACCTCCCTTAGCCATCTTGATTACGTATTGGATAAACTGGATGTGATCCTGTTGATGTCCGTCAACCCTGGTTTCGGCGGCCAGTCTTTTATTCCAGAAACACTGAAAAAACTGCGTCAGGTACGCAAAATTATTGATGACAGCGGCTATGATATCCGTCTTGAAGTTGATGGCGGCATCAAGCCCAATAATATTGCTGAGGCTGCTCAGGCCGGTGCGGATATGTTCGTTGCCGGCTCCGCTATTTTCAGTCAGCCAGATTATAAAGCGGTTATTGATGAGATGCGCCGCGAATTATCGAAGACAGCATAATGAAAAATAACGTCGTAAAAGGGATTCGGGCCATTGCATTTGATTTGGATGGCACTCTGGTGGACAGTGCGGGCGGTCTGGCTGAGGCTTTGGATCAAGCCCTGAATACCAAAGGCTTACCCGCTGCGGGTAAAGAACGCGTTGCTGTCTGGATTGGCAACGGCGCTGATGTCATGGTTGAACGTGCATTAACGTGGGCGGGGGCAGAACTGTCTCCCGAATTGCATAATGAAACACGCAAGCTGTTTGATAAATATTATGAAACCAGCGTAACCACGGGCAGCCAACTGTTTCCTCACGTCAAAGAGACTTTAGCAGAACTGGCAAAATACCCTTTGCCAATGGCGATTGTGACAAATAAACCAACCCCCTTTGTTGCGCCATTGCTGGAATCATTAGGTATCAGTGAATACTTTTCATTGGTACTGGGCGGTGACGATGTTAAAGAGAAAAAGCCTCATCCCGCACCACTTTATCTAACAATGGGGATGTTTGGTCTGCATAAAGAAGAATTGCTTTTTGTTGGTGATTCCCGTAATGATATTTTGGCAGCACAAGCCGCGGGTTGCCCTTGTGTTGGCTTAACCTATGGATATAACTACGGAGAATCGATAGCATTGAGCCAGCCAAATTATGTATTGGACCATTTTTCGGATTTACTCCCAACTATTGGGCTATCCACTTTGGAACCCTTATCTACTCTGAAAATACAGGACGCTTAATAAAATGAATGAACCCACTGTCATGAAACCAAACTCCCAAAAACCTATTGTATTCAGCGGCGCACAACCCTCCGGTGAATTAACCATCGGTAACTATATGGGGGCGTTACGCCAGTGGGTTCAAATGCAAGATGAATATGATTGCATCTACTGCATCGTTAACCAGCATGCTATGACTGTGCGTCAAGATCCCAATGAGCTGAAAAACCGCACACTGGATACGCTGGCACTTTATCTTGCCTGTGGCATTGATCCAAAGAAAAGCACTATTTTCGTTCAGTCGCATGTCCCACAACATGCCCAGTTGAGCTGGGTGCTGAACTGCTATACTTACTTTGGTGAACTTAGCCGTATGACTCAGTTCAAGGATAAATCAGCCCGTTATGCAGAAAATATCAATGCCGGTTTGTTTGATTATCCGGTCTTAATGGCTGCTGACATTTTGCTTTATCAGGCCAACCAGATCCCTGTAGGCATTGACCAGAAACAACATCTTGAATTGACCCGTGATTTGGCACTGCGTTTTAACGCTTTATACGGTGATATTTTCACGGTTCCAGAGCCATTCATTCCACAAGGCGGCGCCCGCGTGATGGCATTGCAAGATCCGAATAAGAAAATGTCGAAATCGGATGATAACCGCAATAACCTGATTGCCCTGTTGGAAGATCCTAAATCTGTCGTCAAGAAAATCAAACGCGCAGTTACCGATTCTGATGAACCGCCTCGTGTACGTTATGATCTGGAAAACAAACCCGGTGTTTCCAATTTGTTGGATATTCTTGCTGGTGTAACCGGTAAAACAATCCCTGAATTAGAGGCTGAGTTTGAAGGTAAAATGTACGGCCATTTGAAAGGCGCTGTTGCAGATGCTGTAAGTGAAATGCTGACTGGCTTACAGGAACGTTTCCACCATTTCCGTAATGATGAAGCATTACTGAACCAAATCATGGCAGACGGGGCAGCTAAAGCCCAGGCTCGTGCTCAGGCAACGTTGGATAAGGTTTATGAAGCGGTAGGGTTTATCGCTCATCCATAACTATTTATTCTTATGTGAATGCCAAAGGGTATTAATTTATTCTTTGGCATTATTTTTATTCCCAAATAAGCGACGATTAAAATCTTCAATTTTTCCATACAATATCCTTTTTTGCATTGTCAGATTCCAACTTGCAGACAATCCAGCAGCCCCCATTAAGCGACGATACAGCTCTTCATCAAAGGGGTTATGAAAAGCAATGGATAAGGCTTCCTTAACCGAAACATCACTATTGCGGCTTAACAATTTTATCGGTTCACCCGCACTGACCAACCCCGAAGAGATAACCCGGTATAACCAGCCACAACGACCATTATTTTGCATCATCGCAGCAAAATCACTGATATTTGTAACAAGATTGAGTTTATAACAAGGAGAACGCGGCTGAGTGACTTGAATCAAAGCTTCACCCCATCGGAAAATATCACCAATATAGACATTATCTTCTGTCAGACTTTCTGTGGATATATTTTCTCCAAACAGAGGGGATGCAAACAATTCGGTCAATTCAGGGAATTGCCTCCGCCAAAATAGGTAATGCTCTCTTGGATAATGACAAAGTGCCCGATCAGGCCCACCGTGAAAACGCGTTTCCGCTTGCTCATCCCCTTCCAGCCCAAGAGAGGTTAACTGTAAACGGCCATTCACCACCAGCTTATTGATCGCACTAAAACCCAGCGTTTCTGACGATAATATTTTGCCTCGATATACTTGTGGGTAATACATTTTTGTTTCCTCTCAATGAGCGGGTGAAGATGAGCCAGCATTCCCTTGGCATAATAGCCAAGATTACGCGCAATAAAAATGCTGGTCACAGCGATGACCAGCATTCTTGCGTAAACTCATTGAATGGATTACTTAATTTTTTCTTCGTAACGCCTTGCTGCTTCGTCCCAATTGACTACGTGCCAAAATGCTTTGATGTAATCAGGACGGCGATTCTGATATTTCAGGTAATAAGCATGTTCCCAGACATCCAGACCCACTATCGGGTAACCAGAGGCACCTGCGACTTCCTCACCCATAAGCGGGCTATCCTGGTTGGCGGTTGAAACAACAGCAAGCTTGCCATCTTCTTTCAGCACCAACCATGCCCAGCCAGAACCAAAGCGCGTTGCTGCTGCTTGCTCAAATTTTTCTTTGAAACTGTCAACACTGCCAAAATCACGCTCAATCGCAGCCTTTAAAGCACCATCCAATACTGTGCCTAATTTTAGCCCTTTCCAAAACAAGCTGTGGTTTGAGTGACCACCTGCGTTGTTGCGAACAAAAGTGCGTTTGTCGGCTGGAATTTTATCAAGCTGCTTGATCAGATCATCAATATCAAGTTTGCTTAATTCCGGGAAGGCTTCCAGAGCATTATTCGTGTTAGTGACATACGTCTGATGGTGTTTAGTATGATGAATTTCCATCGTTTGTTTATCGAAATGAGGCTCTAGTGCATCATAAGAGTAAGGTAGAGAAGGCAATGAATAGCTCATATCATATCTCCAGTTGTTTAGAATATATAAAGCTCACACCTTGTGAACGGCATGATTATTATAGTGAATTGAGCAATAATGAAAATGATTATCAATTCCATGATATCTCTATGGTTTCCTTTCATACCTTCACGTTTCACGCATTTGTTTAGATAAAAGTATCAATAAAAACAAAAATAATAAGATATTGATCCAGTTAAAATAATAAACTCACTACTTAGTCTTGCTGAAAGCAAAAGCATTAAATGATCATTCCGTGAAATTCATTCTCTTTATTGCGTGATCTTCCGCGCAAAAAAGAAACAAAAACTCTTCTTACACTTTAGTTAACCTTGTTTTGACATAGTATTAACAATTGCAAGGAGATAAAAATATGACTCAAATAATCAAGCATCTTATTCCTGCTGATATTGCAGATACGGCCCTGATAAACAAACAACAGTACCTGAAAGACTACCAATGGTCATTACAAGATCCAGAAGGCTTCTGGGGTGAGAAAGGTAAAATCGTTGATTGGATTAGGCCCTACACCAAGGTCAAAAATACTTCTTTTGATCCTGGGCATATCAGCATCCGCTGGTTTGAAGATGGCACACTGAACTTAAGTGCCAACTGTCTTGATCGTCATTTGCAAGAGCGTGGCGATCAAACGGCCATTATCTGGGAGGGCGATAATCCCGCAGAATCACGACATGTTACCTATCGAGAATTACATCACGACGTTTGCCAATTCGCCAATGTGTTGAAAAAATTGGGGATCAAAAAAGGCGATGTTGTTGCCATCTATATGCCCATGGTGCCAGAAGCGGCGGTTGCCATGTTGGCCTGTGCCCGTATCGGAGCGATCCATTCCGTGATTTTTGGTGGCTTCTCGCCTGATGCCATCGCTGGGCGGGTTATCGATTCCAATGCCAAGCTCGTGGTTACTGCGGATGAAGGTTTGCGGGCAGGCCGAACAATTCCATTGAAAAAAAATGTCGATGAGGCACTGAACAATCCAGACGTCACTGGCGTGACTAATGTAGTTGTTTTCAGGCGTACCGGAAATACTAAAAACTGGCATCACAGCCGGGACTTATGGTGGCATGAACTGATCGAGAGTGTTGATGACGAGTGCCCCGCCGAAGAGATAGGTGCCGAAGATCCCTTATTCATTCTTTATACTTCAGGCTCTACAGGTAAACCTAAAGGCGTCCTGCATACGACGGGCGGTTATCTGGTCTACGCATCTTTAACGTTTAAATACACGTTTGATTATCGCTCCGGTGAAATTTACTGGTGTACCGCCGACATCGGCTGGGTAACAGGGCATAGCTACCTGCTGTATGGGCCTCTGTCTTGTGGTGCCACAACATTGATGTTTGAAGGTGTGCCCAACTATCCTGATGTTAACCGTCTCTGTCAGGTCGTTGATAAGCATCAAGTTAATATTCTTTATACTGCACCAACCGCCATCAGAGCATTAATGGCCGAAGGGGATAAGGCCATAGAAGGGACTCAACGCACATCGTTGCGCATTATGGGATCGGTTGGTGAACCCATTAACCCAGAAGCATGGGAGTGGTACTACCGAAAAATAGGCAATAGTCAATGTCCTATCGTAGATACATGGTGGCAAACTGAAACGGGTGGGTTCATGATCACACCGTTGCCCGGAGCTACCGACCTTAAAGCCGGCTCCGCTACTCTGCCATTTTTTGGTATTAGTCCGGCCTTAGTGGATAATTCCGGGGAAATTTTGGCCGGAGAGAGTGAAGGTAACCTTGTTATCACGGATTCCTGGCCAGCACAGGCGCGAACTTTGTATGGCGACCATGAGCGTTTTGAGCAAACTTATTTTTCCACGTTCAAGGGAATGTATTTCAGTGGCGATGGCGCCCGGCGTGATGAAGATGGCTATTACTGGATCACTGGCCGCGTTGATGATGTCCTGAATATTTCAGGCCATCGTTTGGGTACCGCGGAAATTGAATCAGCCTTGGTCGCATACCCCAAAATCGCTGAAGCGGCTGTTGTTGGCATCCCTCATCATATTAAAGGGCAAGCTATTTACGCCTATGTCACGCTAATTCATGGTGAAGAGCCTTCCCCTGAACTTTATACCGAGGTTAGAAACTGGGTTCGTAAAGAAATCGGCCCCATTGCAACCCCCGATATTCTGCATTGGACAGACTCTCTGCCCAAAACGCGTTCCGGAAAGATCATGCGGCGTATTTTGCGCAAAATTGCTTCTGGTGATACCAGCAACTTAGGAGATACCTCCACGTTGGCCGATCCGGCTGTTGTTGAAAAACTGCTGGAAGAAAAACAATCTATCAACATGTCGTAAACCATTTCGTAAAACATAAGGGCCGCCGCAAGGCGGCTTGGCTTAGATAACGTAGCACCAACAAAAGGACAAGCCGTGCAAGGATGATGTGACTGATAGTGTGCCGTTTAAAACTAACACGGAGATACTCCAATGAGTGACGACATTTATCAAGAGATTGAAAATAATCCCCGCTTTAAGGAGTTAGTTAAGAAGCGAGGACGTTTTGCCTGGCTGTTATCTATCATCATGTTATTGATTTATGTTGGTTTTATTTTCCTGATTGCTTTTGATCCTGAATGGCTTGGCACACCACTTTATGAAAACACCAGTATGACGAGAGGGATCCCCGTCGGGATCGGGATCATCTTTATCTCTTTCATACTGACAGGGATCTATGTAATCAGGGCGAATAGTGAGTTTGATCGTCTGACATCAACGATTCTCAACGAGGTGAGAAAATGAAAAAAATCGTATTGTTAGCAATACCTCTATTTTCCTCCCTCTTTCCTCTCCTGGCTCAAGCTGATGCCCTTTCTGGTAATGTAGAAAAACAACCCTTGAATATTCAGGCAATTATCATGTTCCTGTTATTCGTTGGGTTAACGCTTGGTATCACTTATTGGGCTTCCAAGCGGACTATTTCACGCTCAGATTATTATACCGCTGGCGGGCGTATCACTGGATTCCAGAATGGTATGGCGATAGCAGGTGACTATATGTCAGCAGCCTCTTTTCTGGGAATTTCAGCGTTAGTTTATACCTCTGGCTATGATGGACTAATCTACTCCATTGGCTTCCTCGTTGGCTGGCCAATTATTCTGTTCCTTATTGCCGAAAGATTAAGAAACTTAGGGCGTTACACCTTTGCAGATGTCGCTTCTTATCGGCTGAGGCAGCGCCCCATCCGTACCTTATCCGCAATGGGTTCATTGGTTGTTGTTGCATTATATTTAATCGCCCAGATGGTTGGAGCAGGGAAACTTATCGAGTTGCTATTCGGACTGAATTATTACATCGCTGTTGTTTTGGTCGGTATCTTGATGGTGCTTTATGTCTTGTTTGGTGGAATGCTGGCGACGACATGGGTTCAGATTATTAAAGCGGTTCTGTTGCTGGCCGGGGCAACATTCATGGCCCTGATGGTCATGAAAGCCGTCAATTTCAATTTTGATACCCTGTTTAAAGAAGCCATTGCGGTGCACTCTCTAGGGCCTGCCATCATGAGTCCTGGGGGATTGGTCTCTGATCCTATCTCTGCACTCTCTTTAGGATTGGCATTGATGTTCGGTACTGCGGGATTGCCACATATTATCATGCGGTTTTTTACTGTCAGTGATGCTAAAGAAGCCCGTAAAAGTGTTTTCTATGCAACTGGCTTTATCGGTTATTTTTATATCCTGACGTTTATTATCGGATTCGGGGCAATTTTACTGGTCAGCGCCAATCCTTCATTCAAAGATGCAACTGGGGCATTAATTGGTGGTACCAATATGGCTGCCGTCCATCTGGCAAATGCTGTTGGCGGTGATTTTTTCCTTGGCTTTATCTCGGCTGTTGCTTTTGCCACTATTTTGGCTGTGGTCGCGGGGTTGACACTAGCAGGCGCTTCCGCCGTATCTCATGACCTCTATGCTAATGTGATTAAACAGGGGCAAGCTAATGAGCAAGATGAACTAAAAGTTTCCAAAATCACCGTTGTTATTTTGGGATTAGTTGCTATTGGTTTAGGCATTTTGTTCGAAAAGCAAAATATTGCCTTTATGGTCGGTTTGGCTTTCTCCATTGCTGCAAGTTGTAATTTCCCTATTATTTTATTATCAATGTACTGGAGCAAGCTGACTACACGTGGAGCGTTGGTTGGTGGATGGTTAGGGTTACTGACAGCGGTTATATTAATGATCCTGGGGCCTACGATTTGGGTCAGCATTCTTGGTCATGAGAAGCCCATTTATCCTTATGAGTATCCGGCCCTGTTTTCTATGTTTATCGCATTTATCGGAGCCTGGTTAGTCTCGATTACGGATACATCGGAGCAAGGAACACGGGAAAAGGCACTGTTTCGTGGTCAGTTTATTCGTTCACAAACGGGTATTGGAATCGAACAAGGGAAAGCGCATTAACTTATAGTTAATTATTTCGATTTTGTCCCAAACGCAAAAAAGCCATCCGGTGACGGACGGCTTTTTTGGCTAAAGTGATGTCTGGCAGTGCCCTACTCTCGCATGGGGAGGCCCCACACTACCATCGGCGCAACGGTGTTTCACTGCTGAGTTCGGCATGGGGTCAGGTGGGACCACCGCGCTATTGCCGCCAGACAAATCCTGTTTTCAATCCCGAACAAGCTGTTAAATTTTTATTTGAAACTTTTCGTCTTTCTCTCAATCACCCCAAAACACCTTCGGTGTTGTCAGGTTAAGCCGCACGG
>NZ_JAQRFJ010000210.1:0-571 GCF_028599065.1 Xenorhabdus sp. PR6a
TTTATTTTTAGTCTCATCATTTAGATATCCTTTAGTCACTTGAGGACCTGATAATAAAAGCTCACCGATTTTATTAGTTACACTTTCATCATTTATTGGACGAATAACATAATCGAACCCAGATAATAAATGTCCTATCGTAGATTAAAAATGTTCTAAATCATTTTCATTGATAACATGCCAACTGGCGTGGACTGTAGTTTCAGTAATACTATAGGGAACCTCTAAAAACTCCCTATACAAAAAATAAGGCCAATTTTGCACTCATTCGTCATAAAATTAATCTTATTGTTTGTCACTGCTTCTTGCTTTTTCAGAAAGAAAAAATAGATTCATGACTTTTTCATCACATACCGAGATTAAAAGGCGTGAATGCTCGATTTCCCAAAATAAACCAAACGTTGTAAATCATAGCAGGTAGCCTTCAGGGTCATCGCAAAATTGGCGCGTAGCTGGCCTACCGTTCGGATGAGTTTATCACCCATCTGGGAGAATGAGCCAAAGATGTGTTCCACTCGTGCCCGGGTTTTCGCTATTTTCTTATTTCGTCCTTTCTGGCAGGTTGATAACG
>NZ_JAQRFJ010000211.1:0-561 GCF_028599065.1 Xenorhabdus sp. PR6a
CTAATAAGGATATAGCATGCAGAAAACGTAGCCGTTGGCGCCATTCACCAAACGACATTCCCAGCTCCTGCTTACAACGCCGCGATAACGTTCTTTCTGAGGTATAACGCTTCTTGGCCCACTCCGCTAAAGAGGTATTATCCGCCGGATTGCGTTCCAACATCTGCAAGATTGGCGCGAGCAACTTATCTTTTGAGTAAGGCAAATAGGTACATTGTCTTGGCGATAATTCCAACTGATCAATCAATACTTGTGCCAAACGCTGATCTTTTTCAGTTTCCGGTTGCCGGATCTTCCGGGCAAAAAAATCCACCATAATGGCATTAAAGATGGCATTCAATCGCATAAGACAAGGTTGTTGCGGTAACGCATCCGCCCATTGAGGGGAAATATCGATGATCCAAAATCGCAACGCTTTCCGGTTATAACTCGAATGGATGGTATTTTCCGGTATCCAGATACAAATCTATGGTCTTCCCCGTTTTTGCAACACTCATTTTGATGTATGGTTGGCTTGCTTAAATCTATCCGGCGTCTCTATGAGTATGGATACCCGCGCCA
>NZ_JAQRFJ010000212.1:0-557 GCF_028599065.1 Xenorhabdus sp. PR6a
AGCTATGATCGTTTTAATTCCGGGGTGACCAGAAACACCAATGCATTCACCTTGGCTAAGTTGTTTTTTCTCAAATAAATCACATAAATTAGTTGCGGCGGTATAAAGTTGTTCATAGCTAATACTTTCGTTACTATATATAACAGCAGTACAATGACTAAATTTTTCTACTGTTTTTATAAATTCGGAACTTATAGATTTTGTAGTTTTCATCGTAAACTATATTCCAATACATTGCATTCGTTGAAATCAAACCCACTGAAAGCGCCTATAAAAAACAAACCATGGCGCAATATCTCCACAATCCAACGAAAGTGAAAACATTTTCCAATTTAACAAGCTTTAGTTAAATGAAATGACAACACCAATTTTATTGGTTTTAAATTCTGTTATAGTACGTTTGGTAAGTGTCAAGATAGTTAGCAAATTCAACAGATGAAAACCACACTCATTATTGACTGCGTATTTTTATTCAATAATATCAACTAATAATTTTGTTTCTCAGAATAGTCGTTATTTTTAGCACAAAAATTTTCCCATTTTTGCCCTAACCATTT
>NZ_JAQRFJ010000213.1:0-556 GCF_028599065.1 Xenorhabdus sp. PR6a
CAACAAATCAAATCGGCCTTGCTGATGGCCTCGCCGAAACGGGGGATACGTTACCAAGTCGAGTTTGATACAGCCGACTTACTGCGCGCTAACCCACGGGAACGCTTCCAGAGTTATGAGACAGCGATTAAGTCGGGGGTGATGTCACCGAATGAAGCCCGTGAACGGGAGGGCTTATCGCCGCGTGAAGGGGGGGATGAATTTAGCCAGGCATGGAAGCAAACGGTCGAAATCAAGCAACCACCGGAGGGCAAGGCATGAGGGCAGGCAGATTGAGACACCGGATCACCCTTCAGAAAAACAAAAGCACACAGGATAAATTTGGTGGAGTAATAAACAACTGGGAAGATGTTGCCGAAGTCTGGGCGGAAGTCAACGCAATTAGTGGGCGGGAACTGGTGGCTTCCGGTGCAGTGTTATCCGAAGCCACGGTGCGTATCTGGCTGCGTTACCGTGATGATATCACCACAACAAACCGTATTGTCTATCAGGGAGCCAGCACTCATGGTAAGACCTTTGCCATTGTTGCCGTTATCCCAGATCCAAAACATACCCG
>NZ_JAQRFJ010000214.1:0-547 GCF_028599065.1 Xenorhabdus sp. PR6a
AGTTTTCCCGCCAACTGCGGCTGATTTGCGGATAACGTTCATCCCACTGTTTAGCGAAGGCTTCCAAAGCCTGCCCAGCCACTTCTTCTGTCGGAGCCTGATAAATCTGTTTCAGGTCTTTTACCACGGCTTTCGCATCCTTCCAGGACACATAGCGCAGATTATTGCGTATCATGTGAACAATACACAGTTGAACCCGGGTTTGTGGATAAACGGCATTAATCGCCTCAGGAAACCCTTTGAGTCCGTCAACACAGGCAATAAAAATGTCTTTCAGCCCACGATTATGGAGTTCGGTCAGCACACTGAGCCAGAATTTGGCGCCTTCGTTTTCAGCCAGCCACAGCCCCAGCAGTTCCTTGTGCCCTTCGGTATTAATGCCCAGTGCGATGAAGACCGATTTATTGATGATCTGGTTATCCTGACGGACTTTGACCACCAGACAATCCAGATAAACGATAGGGTATAGGCTGTCCAATGGACGGCTCTGCCACTCAATCACCTCGGCTTTCACCGCATCGGTCACTTTGGCAATCAATGATGGGGA
>NZ_JAQRFJ010000215.1:0-529 GCF_028599065.1 Xenorhabdus sp. PR6a
CACCGATAAAAAATGCCACTATTAACCACGTTCAGTGGCTAACCGATCCGAAAACCGGCGCGGATTCTGGCTTACAGTTTATTGACTGGGAGCAATCAGACGCGGTTGAAATTGATGAGAATGGGCATTTTAAACGTAAGCCTACCTTAATTAGTACTCAGCCACATAAAGGAGTCAAAGTGTACCTGCAACTGGATGGCCAGCCGCCGCAATACGTGGGTGAGGTCAGTTTTGATGAAAAGCCCGCTAGTTTTCATGTGGGTAAAGTGACGGTTTCACCGGCAGTACCGTCACTCATCGCCAATGGTGCTCAAACTTACACCTACGGTGCGGTTATTTTGGATGACAATAACAATCCGGTGAAAAATCAGAAAATTGCTGATGTGAACTGGAGCAAAGATAAGGATCAAGCTGGACTTATTTGGCATCCATCAAATGGCGATGTTACAACAGATGAAGAGGGAAAATTAACGGCAACCGCAACCTTGGCCAGTACCGTGGCAATCAAGGATGTCTTGATTTCACTGGC
>NZ_JAQRFJ010000216.1:0-519 GCF_028599065.1 Xenorhabdus sp. PR6a
GAATGGAATTTTAATTCTATGTTATGGACTGTTCCAAAAGAAAATAGCAAGACAGGTGAGAAAATCATTCGTCCAATACCGGAATATATGAAAGCATTCTTAGAAAACCTTGCTTATCAAAACAATAAAAGTGGTTACCTCTTAGGGGAAATTAAAAAACTTGAAGCAGTCGCACAATACGGCAGAAAAATATGGAAAAAATTAGAGCATGACGAGGAATGGTCTTTGCATGACTTAAGGCGAACGTTTGCAACTAAATTAAATGACATGGGAATAGCACCACATATTGTAGAACAGCTTCTAGGCCATGCTTTGCCGGGTATTATGGCGATATACAATAAGAGTCAGTACTTACCAGAGAAACGAGATGCTTTGAACAAATGGTGCGAGCGACTGGATGTATTGGCGGGTAATTATGAGAATGTGGTTATATTAAAAGCAGTTCAATAATGGGAATTAATGAGTTTGATGATGAACATGATAATTGTGATATGTACGTAACAAATGTGGCTTCCTTTC
>NZ_JAQRFJ010000217.1:0-518 GCF_028599065.1 Xenorhabdus sp. PR6a
CCAATAATGAGGCAGAATTGAGATGGGTTACAGCCTGGATTTTCGAAAAAGAGTACTGGCATACAAAGACAAGCATTCGTTGACGTTCGAACAAACCAGCGACCACTTTGAAGTCTCTATCCGCACCCTGTTTCGGTGGTGCAACAAAATAGAACCCTGCATGACACGTGATAAACCGCCGACGAAAATTAGTGACGAAACACTTATCGCTGATGTCCGGAATTATCCCGATGACTATCAATGGGAAAGAGCGAAACGTCTGGGTGTTTCGCAGTCCGCTATCCATTACGCCTTGAAACGACTGAAAATAACCTTCAAAAAAAACGCTAAAACATCCCGCCGCTGACGAACACGCCCGTCAGGTATTTGGCGAGCGTATCCGCCATCATGAACAGGCGGGTAAACAGATTGTTTATCTGGATGAAAGCGGCTTTGAACAGTCCATGCCACGTACGCATGGCTATTCGTCAAAAGGGTCGCGCTGTTTTGATTTACATGACTGGCAGCACAAAGGCCGT
>NZ_JAQRFJ010000218.1:0-515 GCF_028599065.1 Xenorhabdus sp. PR6a
GCGACGACACCCCAATCATCCGTGGTTCTGCGCTGAAAGCGCTGGAAGGCGAAGCAGAGTGGGAAGCGAAAATCATCGAGCTGGCTGAAGCACTGGATTCTTACATCCCAGAACCAGAGCGTGACATTGACAAGCCGTTCCTGCTGCCAATCGAAGACGTATTCTCCATCTCCGGCCGTGGTACTGTAGTGACCGGTCGTGTTGAGCGCGGTATCGTTAAAGTGGGTGACGAAGTTGAAATCGTCGGTATCAAAGAAACCACCAAAACCACTTGTACCGGCGTTGAAATGTTCCGCAAACTGCTGGACGAAGGCCGTGCGGGTGAGAACGTGGGTGTTCTGCTGCGTGGTACTAAGCGTGATGACGTTGAGCGTGGCCAGGTTCTGGCGAAACCAGGTTCAATCAAGCCACACACTCAGTTCGAATCTGAAGTGTACATCCTGAGCAAAGACGAAGGTGGCCGTCATACGCCATTCTTCAAAGGTTACCGTCCACAGTTCTACTTCCGTACAACT
>NZ_JAQRFJ010000219.1:0-513 GCF_028599065.1 Xenorhabdus sp. PR6a
GAAAAACGGGCCCCTTTCCTGCTTAGCCTCCTTGAAGAGCAGTACCATCGCTTGACCGAAATCGATGCGCAAATTGCGCAGGTGGAAGACCAGCTGAATGCGTGGGCAAAACAGAATGCCGATTGCCAGCGGATTATGAAAATCCCCGGTGTCGGTGTCCTGATTGCCACGGCCGCCCTTGCCACGATGGGTGACCCCGGCGCTTTCCGGTCGGGCAGAGAATTTTCCGCCTATCTGGGATTAGTGCCGAAACAGACGGGAACGGGAGGCCGGGTGAAATTATTGGGTATCAGTAAACGGGGTGATGCTTACCTGAGAACCTTGTTTATCCATGGCGCAAGAGCGGCCACTTTACTCACGAAAAGCCCGTCGCCCTGGGTGAACGAACTGAAAAAACGCCGTCCGGTCTGTGTCGCGATAGTGGGGATGGCCAATAAACTGGCCCGAACGGTTTGGGCGGTAGTTGCCCATCAGCGGGACTACCAAACCGATTACGTCAGTGTCAGGCCTTAT